>CAYUNA010000173.1:0-7963 GCA_964445895.1 uncultured Saprospiraceae bacterium
TGATAATTCAAAGAAACTTACTTCACAGTGTACTTAAGTACTCGGACATAATTATCCTATGAATTTTACCGTCGCTTTTTATTGTTCTTACTTTTATCCCGTTTCTTATTCAACTTAGCCAATTTTGCCGCATTTGCCGCAGCTTTGTCAGCGGCTGGATTCGCAGCAGGTTTTGGTGCTGTCGGCTTATCAACTGTTTTATTAACAATTGGTTTTGGTGTTGGTTTATCGACAGGCTTATTAGTTGATTTAGGTTGATTTTTTGGCTGTTTTTTTGCTTGCGTATTGGGTTTTGGATTAGGTTTATTCGCTTTATTATTTTGCAGGTTTGCAGGTTTATTGCCTGTTTTATCAGCAGTTTTTGGCTTTCCTTTTCCTTGGTTATTATTTTTGTTAACTGGTTTGTTGCCTTGCGAATTGCCCGATTTATTAGTTGACTTATTGTCGCGTTTTTGTTGATTTTGTGGCTTGGCAGACATTGATTTATCGCCTTCTTTATTCGCAGGTTTTCGACCACGTCCACGACGATTATTACCTTTTTTATCGTCAGGTTTTGGATTGTTTTTGCGGTCGTCATTTTTACGGTTGCTTGGTTTTTTATCTCCTCCTTTTTTATCGTTTGACCGTTTATTTTCAGGGCGATTAGAGCGACCTCCACGACCACCTTTTTTACCACCTCTACCACGACCACGACGGCGACGACGTTCCTCTGGTGGCAATTCAATCACATCATTGACGCTTTCAAAATCTAATTCTACTGCAGGTGCTTCTTCTACAATTTGCATACTCATCAAGTCCATCGGAAAATCACCTTTGGCATTCATTGCCTTGATTTTCTTGACTTGTTCGACTTCTAATGGATAAAATTTACCCAATCGTCCATCTTTATGATACGCAAAATACATGATGCCTTTAAAGATGTCGGTTTTTACCAAATTGGCAATGCCCGCTTGCGTTTTTAGCTTATCTGTATTTTTTGGAAATGCCTTCAATGCATCCATGTAAGAATCTAATTCAAAATTCAAACAGCATTTCAAACGTCCGCATTGACCAGAAAGTTTGGCTTGATTGATAGCCAAATTTTGATACCTTGCCGCTGCCGTCGAGACTGATTTGAAGTCACTCAACCAAGTCGAACAACATAATTCCCGTCCACAAGAACCAATGCCACCAATTTTTGCAGACTCTTGCCGTGCGCCAATCTGCCGCATTTCGACTTTTACTTTAAAATCCTTCGCAAAATGTCGAATCAATTCCCTAAAATCTATCCGACCTTCTGCTGTATAATAAAAAGTCGCTTTTCGATTATCACCTTGATATTCGACATCTCCAACTTTCATATCAATGTCCAATGACCGGGCAATTGCTCGGGCTCGAATCATCGTTGGGATTTCTTGCGACCGTGCATAATCGAGTTTTTCTAAATCTCGCTGATTGGCATGTCGCAATACTTTGTGAACCACGTGGTCTTCTTTCGCCCGCTTCTTTTTCATTTGCAAACGAACCAAATCACCCGACAACGAAATTCGCCCAACATCGTAGCCATTTGACCCTTCGACAACAACCATATCGCCCGTCACTGCATTCAAATGTCGTTGATTAATATAAAATCCTTTCCGTGAGCCATTTTTAAAACTCACTTCCACTAAATCAAACGGATTGACGTCCACAACATCTTGCGTTGCCAGCCAATCGAAGGTATTTAGTCGGTTACAGCCACTCGTACCACAGCTTCCATTGCTGCGACAACCTTGCGGCGTACCGTCTTTACTTTTTACAGAACATCCTGCACATCCCATATTTTGATTATTTCGATTGTCTCGATTATTCCGATTATCTCGATTGAACAGTAATCGAGATAATCGGAATAATCGAGTTAATCGCGACTAATCTCTTCGTTTCAAAATCTGATTCAACTGAATCGAGGTGTCTAAAAACAACACCTTTGGATTCGCATTTCGCTCAACGAAGTAGGCGCAATCGGTTAATAATTTTACTATTTTTTCAATTTGGTCAAACTCAATAACTTTAGTCAAATTTTGAGCCGTACTTAATTCTTTGCCTTGCAAACGCGCATTTTTATCATTGCCCGTCATTTTCAAAGCCATATATTCCCGCATAAAATGAAGACCGTATTTCAAAAATTGCTTTTGATTTTCCCGTCCCAATTTTGCGAATTTTTCTACCCATTTAAATAAATCAACCCCGTTGCCAAGGTAACATTTTCGCAACCAATCTAAAAATAAATTGGCGTTGTCATTCTCTGCATTCTCTGCCATTTTCATCGCCTCATTCAAGTTACCGTCGGATAATGGCGCGACAGATTGAGCTTTTTCCGTAGTAGTTTCTAACAAAGTCGTTAGCCCTTCTACAATTTCGTCGTCCTGCAATTGATTGATTTTAACCAATTGGCAACGTGACAAAATGGTATTTAAAATCAACTCTTGCTTTTCGGCAACGAGAATAAAATGCGTATTCTCTGGCGGTTCTTCAATCAACTTCAACAGCCGATTGCCTTCATTGCCCAAATATTCGGGCAACCACATGATCAAAAATTTCTTGCTGCTTTCAAATGTTTTTAAACTCAGCTTTTTGACGATGTTATTGCACTCATCTTTCGTAATGTTGCCCTGCTTATTTTCCGCCCCAATCGACTGCAACCATTGATTGATGTCCAAATAAGGATTATCTTCCATAGCCTTTCGCCATTCAGATAAAAACATATCGCTCGTCACTTTACTACCTACTGTCGGGAAAGAATAATGTACATCTGGATGAATGAATTTCCCCGCTTTGGAACACGAAGCACACTCTCCGCAAGCATCATTATTTATTTTATTTTGACATAAAATATATTGCGCAAAAGCCATTGCCAACGCCAATTTACCGCAACCTCCTGGCCCAATGAACAACAAAGCATGCGGAATCCGGTCACCCTTCGTCATAAAGCGAAGCGAGTCTTTGACCTTAGATTGTCCTATGACTTTCTTGAATTGCAAATACTTAAGCAGTTGATGGCTGGCAGCCCACAATTAACGGGCTGGCAAGCGATGAAATAATCGCTATTTTTGAAAGGAAAATATCAATAAAAAGGTAGGTTCAAGATTTAAACAATGCAAAAGTTTTAGCAACTTTTGTATTATAAAAACAGCAAGAAATTTTATTTCAGCAGAGGTTATTTGCTAATAAAATCAATAATCACTTCATCAATTGGGCTAACAGAAGAAGGATAGCAACTCACGAGTTGCCCGTTTTCATCAAGTAGATACTTAGAAAAATTCCATTGTACTTGGCTGTCCATGACTCCATTTTTAGATTCTTGAGTCAGCCATTGGTAAATCGGTTCCGTTTGAATATCTATTTTAGCGGTTAATGGAAAAGTAACGCCATAATTTTTGGTACAAAACGCCTGAATTTGGTCGTGTGTACCTGGTTCTTGTCCTCCAAAGTTGTTCGCTGGAAAGCCAACAACGACTAATTTATCTTGAAAACGCTCGTATAGTTCCTGCATCTGCGCGTACTGCGGCGTATAGCCACATTCCGAAGCAACATTGACAATCATCACTTTTTTGCCGTTGAAATCAGCAAAATCTATCTCTTTCCCGTCTATTCCTGTTATTTTAAATTGATGTATTGATTCCAATTTATTGATATTGTATGATTGAAAAATTTCCAATCATTACTATTTTCAAAAATAATTGCCCAAAAGTAAGCGTTTTTTTTGAAATATATAATGATTGGTGATTAGTTATTCGTCGATTCATTGGAAGAGTAGAAAAATTAGGGCTTTTCATTTCAACTTATTTTCTAATTTCGTGTTTGAAACCTCGATTTGAAGCCCAAACTTGATTAACAACTAATAACGAATCATAATTATGCGAATCTCCATCTTCCGAAAAGCCCACTTCAATGCCGCCCATCGCTTGTTTAACCCTAAATGGTCGGATGAAAAAAATACTGCCGTTTTTGGTAAATGTAGCAACCCACATTATCACGGTCACAACTATGAAATGGAGGTCAAGTTGACAGGTGAAGTTGACCCAGAAACGGGGTATTTATACGATTTGGGTATTTTAAAAAAATTGATAAAAACGGAAATTGAAGAGCGTTTTGACCATAAAAATTTGAATATTGAAGTGCCAGAGTTTAAAGATTTGAACCCGACGGCGGAGCATATTTGTTTTGTAATTTATGGGATTTTGCGAGAGCATTTGCCGGAGGAATTGGAGTTGAAGGTGCGGTTGTGGGAGACGGTAAGGAATTATGTGGAGTATCCAGCGTAGTTGACAAGTCCTATTGCGACGCTCCATATTTCATCAATAAAGCCTCAACAAATTGCACAACTTCTTTTTGAGCGTTTTTCGGTAGTTTTTTTACTTTGTTAAATGTTGCCATAACTGAATTTTCAGCAGAATTCTTCTCTTGCTGAATGTCAATCAGTAACATTTTTAATTCCTCGTCAATCGGATTCGGTGGATTGCCAGACAAGGCAAAACCAATCATTTTTTCGGCTTCTTGTGTCATTTCTGCATTATACGCTAAATTGGCAGCACTTTGAAAAAGTACGGAGCGAGTGGGCTCTACTTCATAAGCATTTTGTAACAACATTGCGGCTTCTTTTTCCAATTGGAATGCCTTTTTATAGATTTCAACTGTTTCGGCTTTACCTAATTTTTTCAAATTACGATACAGGGCTTCTTCGGCTAAGTCCATCGCTTTTTCATGTAATTGGTTGACTTTATTTTTGATTTCATTCATTTTATTAGTGTTTTGCCAATCGGTTGACTGAACTCGATAACGATAATGTAAGCGGGCAAATTTGAGTCGTCGCTTTTGTTGGATTGAATGCCTTTTTCCTTCAGTCGTTGATTAATTTTGCCTCTTTTACCCTGCAAAATACCAGATATTTCTAGCCTTGCTGCTTTTCGAAATGGAAATTCATCGTCTTTGTTTCCAAGCCAAAAATCAATCCCCGTCTTTTTCTGTGACCTGCCAATAACTTTTAGATTGGTCATTTTTTCAATAATCCAAATTGCCAAGCAAGTTGCGCCATATTCGGTCGCTTCCGACAAATCATCCCAACTGCGCTGAATTTGTTCGTTAGTATTATCCCACTTCAAAGCTAATATTCCAGACAAATCACCTTCTACTTTAAATTCAATATTTTGAGCATGTTGGTGATAATCTAAACAAATTGCTGCGGCTTCTGCAAGCATTTCACATAACTTTTTAGAAGGGACGTAGCTAAAATCTTTGAGTTGTTCTATGACAATAGTGGTGTTCATTTGTTTTGTTTTCTCAATTAAATTTGGTTTCTAAATTCAAAGATAAACAATTTTCCACTTTTATCAAGTTTTCCCAAA
The DNA here is from genome assembly GCA_964445895.1 of uncultured Saprospiraceae bacterium. Classification (GTDB taxonomy): domain Bacteria; phylum Bacteroidota; class Bacteroidia; order Chitinophagales; family Saprospiraceae; genus CAYUNA01. The sequence goes on from CAYUNA010000173.1 coordinate 5,364, forward strand.
ACATAAAAAGGGAGCAAATCCTAAGACCTGCTCCCTCTATATCAGCGAAATGATTCTTTTCGTAAAAATCTAAAGCGTTTTAAGCACCTGCTAAAACACCCATTTTTACACCGCGCACCAACAAGGCGATTTCGTTGTTCAAAACTTCAATAAACCCACCTTCAACGCTGAAAGTATAAGATTTACCAGGTTCTAAAACCGTTTCGATATTGCCCGTCTCATCGTTATAGACTCTGTGCTCACCGTCTGCAACGATTAAAGTCACTTGTCCTTTTTCTAAAGAAGAAACGATAGGCGCGTGGTTTTTTAATACTTGAAATTGCCCCAATGTTCCAGGTACTTTTACCGAAGTAACTTGTCCGTGGAAGATTTCTTTATCGGGCGTAAGAACGCTAATGTTCATATCATTTGAATTTAAATGATAAATGATGAATGATGAATGATGAATTGCTAACGCGCTTCATTATTTATCATTTATCATTCATCATTCATCATTAAATTTAATTCTCCAATTCTGCCAACATCTTCTTACCAACTGCAATTACGTCGTCAATTGACCCTTGCAAGTTGAACGCACCCTCTGGGTACTCATCCACTTCACCATCCATAATCATGTTGAATCCTCGAATCGTTTCTTCAATTGGTACCAATACACCTGGCAAACCAGTAAACTGCTCTGCTACGTGGAACGGCTGCGACAAGAAACGCTGTACCCGACGTGCGCGAGATACCACCAATTTATCTTCATCACTCAATTCCTCCATACCCAAAATCGCGATAATATCTTGTAGCTCATTGTACCGCTGCAACAATCGTTGTACTTTCTGTGCAGTTGTGTAATGCTCTTCACCAATAATTGCTGGATCCAAGATACGAGAAGTAGAATCCAATGGGTCAACCGCTGGATAGATACCCAAAGACGCAATTTTACGAGACAATACCGTTGTTGCATCCAAGTGAGCAAATGTCGTTGCTGGAGCCGGGTCAGTCAAGTCATCCGCAGGTACATATACCGCTTGTACAGAGGTAATAGAACCCCGCTTCGTTGACGTAATCCGCTCTTGCATCAATCCCATCTCCGTTGCCAAAGTTGGCTGGTATCCTACCGCTGAAGGCATCCGTCCCAACAAAGCCGATACCTCAGAACCCGCTTGTGTAAATCGGAAGATATTATCAACGAAGAACAAGATGTCACGACCACCAGTTGGGTCATTCAAATCACCATCACGGTAATATTCTGCCATGGTCAAACCAGACAAGGCTACCCGTGCACGTGCACCCGGTGGCTCATTCATCTGACCAAATACCAATGTTGCTTTTGATGTTTCCAAAGCTTTCAAATCAACGACAGATAAATCCCATCCGCCTTCTTCCATCGAGTGCTTAAATTTCTCACCGTAGTTGATTACGTCAGATTCCAAGAACTCACGAAGCAAGTCATTACCCTCACGAGTACGCTCACCTACACCTGCAAATACAGAAATACCTTCATATGCTTTGGCAATATTATTTACCAATTCCATAATCAAAACAGTCTTTCCTACACCTGCACCACCGAACAAACCAATTTTACCACCTTTCATGTATGGTTCAATCAAGTCAATTACTTTGATACCTGTAAAAAGTACTTCTTTCTCCGTTGCCAAGTCTTCGTAAGCAGGTGGCTTACGGTGAATTGGAGACGCACCCACTTTAGAAACCGGTCCGATACCGTCCACAGCTTCACCTACTACGTTGAACAATCGACCTTTGATTGCTTCACCGACAGGCATTGCAATCGCCAATCCCGTGTCAACCACCTCAGTACCACGAGTCAAACCGTCAGTAGAGTCCATTGAGATAGCACGCACGCTATCTTCTCCAAGGTGTTGTTGTACTTCCATCACCAATTTTTCACCATTGGGTCGGGTAACTTCGAGAGCGTTAAGAATTTCGGGCAATTTTGAACCTTCCTCTGAAAAGCTAACGTCAACGACTGCCCCGATGATTTGTTTGATACGACCGGTATTCGCCATTTTGATTATATTTTTACGGTTGACGACTCACGGTGGACGGCCCACGGTTCGCCAAAAACCATTGCTAAAATTTTAAATAGAGTCTAAACCAATTTTCTTTTTATAAAAAATCAAATCAGTTTAAATTTATTTACGATTAAAATAATATTTCGTTTGAACTTAATTTCCGTTTGATGGACAAAATTTTATACCATATTAATGGAATAACTTAACACACCTTCCGAAAATCGGCGCAAAGATACATTTTTTGTATTTATTTACAACTATAATAAGGTGTATATCGAGGGAAATTTTAAATAATGGTCAAAATAGTGTCAGGAAACAATTTTGAACGGGCTGAAAGTAGGATTTTGCGCGGTCAATAATTGACAATTGAATAGCAAGACAAAGAAAATGAGGTGTTGTGTTTTCATGATAAAAATTTAAAAAAATAGAAATTGAATAAAGTTAGTTTTTTCAGAAAAGCGAAACTCAACGCATTATCAATGTCACTAAATAAACAAAGCCCGTTTTTTTGATTTATAAAAACTTTACATCTTTGCAATTTTAAATATTTCGCACAATCAATTAAAATCTCCGAGCGTT
>CAYUNA010000174.1:0-4304 GCA_964445895.1 uncultured Saprospiraceae bacterium
TAGTAATCTTTTTTTATAAAAATTGCGAAAATTAATTTAAACAACTATTCTGTTTAGATTTTCAAGCAACTATCCCAATATGGTGCAAGAAGAAACGAAAATTCCTCGGAAATTAAATATTTGGCTACCGCTATTGTTCGCGTTAGTCTTGGTGATGGGTATGTTGATTGGTACAAAATTGAGGCCTACCCCACCGAGTACTATCGTCACACATACTGATACACAGGTACCGGCTTCGTCAATGGGACAGGGCAAAATCGAAGAGCTAATTCGCTATATTGAAGCTCGCTATGTCGATAAAGTCGATAGAGAAACATTAGTACAAGAAGCGATTGATGAAATTTTATCGAAGTTAGACCCACACTCTAATTATATTCCTGCGGAAGATTTGCAAGGAGTAAACGAATCATTGGAAGGCGAATTTGATGGCATTGGTATAGAATTTTTGGTAGTTGATGATACCTTGATTGTGGTCACACCGCTGGCAGGTGGTCCTTCAGAAGCAGCCGGGGTTTTGGCTGGTGATAAAATTATTGAAGTAAGTGATTCTATCATTTCTGGTGTTAATATGAAGTCTTCCGAGGTTATGGATTTACTAAGAGGTAAAAAAGGTACGGAGGTGACTATAAAAATTTTGAGAGGGAAAGATATTCAGGAAATTACAATAGTTCGTGATAAAATCCCCAATCATAGCGTCGATGTTTCATATATGTTAGATGAAAAAACAGGCTATATCAAGGTCAACCGATTTTCGGCAACGACATATGAGGAGTTTATGAAATCACTCGAAGAATTGAAAGAAAAAAATAATATGGAAGACCTTGTGATAGATTTACGGGGCAATCCTGGTGGCTATTTGAATGAAGCAACCAGCATTTTAAGTCAATTGTTTAAAGAGCAAAAACGCCTTATGGTTTACACAGAAGGGCGCACGGTCAGGCGAAATGACTATGAAACGACGGGGCGAAATTTTCACCAAGTAGATGATATTGCTGTGTTGATTGATGAAGGGTCTGCTTCGGCGAGCGAGATTGTGGCAGGTGCAATGCAAGACTGGGATAGAGCCGTCGTTATTGGTCGGCGATCGTTTGGAAAAGGATTGGTGCAGGAGCAGTATCAGTTGAGTGACGGGTCGGCCTTGCGACTTACTGTGGCGCGTTATTTTACGCCTTCAGGACGACTGATTCAAAAGGATTATGAAGACAAAGAGGCTTATGACCGTGATGTAATTGAGCGTTTTAAAAATGGTGAATTGTACAATATTGATAGCATTCAGGTTGCAGATAGCACAATTTTTGAAACGGCAGGTGGACGCGTTGTTTTTGGAGGAGGAGGCATTACTCCTGATATTTTTATTCCATTTGATTCTACCATTCTAAACGATTATTATTTACAATTGCGAGGTCAAATTCCAGGATTTGTTTACCGTTTTATGGATAATCATCAGTCTGATTTTCAGGAAATGCTGTTGGATAAATTTCAGAAAGAATATACCATTGATGATGAAGTCTATTTGCAATTAATTAACTATGCAGCAGAACATAATGTGCCGAAAAATTTAGCAGAAATGGAAAATGTCAAAGAAGATGTAAAACATTTTTTGAAGGCACGTATGGCGAAACATTTGTATGGTGACATTGGGCTTTATACTATTTTAAATGAAGACGACGAGGCGATACAAAAAGCAGTAAAAACATTACTCGAAGATAAACCATTGACAGGCACAAAAACGGGTAATTAAACAAAGATTTTAAGGTATAGAAGGTATTTTCAAATCATTTGTCCGACTATTATTTAAAGCAAGAGGAGTTTGAGGATGAAAAATGATTTTGCAAAAATTATTTTTCATCCTCAAGAATCCCACCCCGCAGGCAACGCGCATTGTTCTTATTGGAGGTCATTTTCCCCCTCCTTAAAAACCAAAGAGACTTTGGCTACACGGTATTTATTAATGCATAATAAAAAAACATTATGGCATCCTTTTTGAAATTCATATTATACAAACAGTAATAGAAATTTAGTCAGCTAGAAAAATTATTACATTAAGACGTTTTCCATATTACGAAAACGACAAATACCTCCTTGAGTTAGTTAAAAAATATTCCCCAACATATCCCCCAACGCGAAATAGCGTTGGCCCTCACAACCATATTCGTATTCACATTTTTTTTCAATTGATAACAATTGAGTGGTTTTACATGTGCAATTTTCACATATATTGACTCTCTTTGACAACTGATTGAAATAGATTTCATTCATTAAAAAACATTTTTTTTGATGGGCCATTCCTATCAAAAAAATCAAAAACTAAGAATTGTGCTTACTAAAAAATCAACAATAATTTACAAAGACTTGCGCTTTTGGTTGGTCGTTGGCTCTTTATTCATTTTAGCAATGACTACCTTATATCAATATCCAATTGGATAAAACTAATAAGCTATTAATTATAGACTTTATGAATGAAATTTGAGCGATTTTAAATTGGCTCAGCCTTATTCATAAAGTCTAATTTAGCATTGTTTTTCAATAATTGCATAGAATATTTACAAAGGCTCAACTGGCAAAGTTTTAGAATCATATTTCAAAATAAGCCTATTTTAATCTTGTTTTTAAAATAAAATTCCGTTAAAACTCAATTATCCTATAAAAAAAGCGACTACACACTAATTTTAATTAAATAAAACTAACCATTATTTTATTCCTTTCCGTAGTTTTGCATTCGATTTCAAAATGATATACATTTTAAGTTTCAATTTATAAAAACAGTCCAACCATGAAATCCAACCACCACAAAAGAAGTGAAGCGGATAAAGCTTTGAAGCAATGGCACAAAGAAGAAAAAATGGCCTTGCAGCTTCTCAAAATCGTCGGCGAATTGCGCTTCGACCGTTCTATCGAACTGGTTTTTTTCAGACGCGGTATCTACGACTCTCGTCCAAGTGAATTGCTCAATAGTCACTTGTTGGGCAATAAGTACGGCGGCACTACTTTATCTATAGAAGACAGTTTAGCGTTTGCAAAAGTTATTGACAAAATGGACCAATTGCCTGCCTGCAAAATTGACCTTGGAAAACTCGGACTCGAATGGAAAGCAGACCATACTAATTATCAAAATCACCATGATTTTGTTTCCGAAAAATTAGCAAGTTTTGACAAAGCGACACCTAAAAACGGTGCAGCTAAAGACATTGTTCTCTACGGATTTGGTCGAATCGGTCGCTTGGCGGCTCGTTTAATTATCAGCCAAACAGGTAAAGGTGAACAATTGCGGTTAAAAGCGATTGTGATTCGTCCGAAAATGAAAGACCAATTTGAAGAAGCTAAAAAACGGGCAGCTTTGTTGCAGACAGACTCGGTTCACGGTGATTTTCATGGACGCATCGAAGTTGCGCCTGACGGTTCTGCTTTGATTGTAAACGGAAACACGATTCAATTAATTTACGCCAAACAACCTGAAGATATTGACTATACTGAATATGGTATCGAAGATGCTTTGGTGATTGATAATACAGGGGTTTGGCGAGATAAAGAAGGCTTGAGCGTGCACCTCCGACCGGGTGTGACCCAGGTGATGTTGACCGCCCCGGCAAAAGGAGGAGTGCCTAATATTGTTTATGGTGTAAATGAAGGAACGGTTGATTTTGAAAATACGCCTGTCATCAGTGCCGCATCATGTACAACGAATGCGATTGCCCCTGTTTTGAAAGTTTTGAGTGATAATTTAGGAGTTGACAGCGGGCACGTTGAGACCATTCATGCCTATACTAATGACCAAAACCTATTAGATAATTTTCATAAAAAACCGCGTCGTGGACGTGGCGCGCCAGTGAATATGGTATTGACAACGACGGGTGCAGCGGAGGCAGTGACGAAGGTTTTACCAGAATTTAAAGGAAAATTGACAGGAAATGCGGTACGTGTTCCGACGCCAAATGTTTCTTTAGCAATTCTAAATTTATCTTTAGAAAAAGCGACAACCGTTGATAATTTGAATGGAATCCTGAAAGCAGCAGCGATTGGTGGCGATTTGTTTGAACAAATTCACTATTCAGATTCTACAGAATATGTTTCGAGCAATGCAGTCGGCATGATTACGACTTCTGTCGTTGATGCCCCTTCGACAATTGTATCAGGCGACGGCAAACGAGCAACAATTTATTTATGGTACGATAATGAATTTGGCTATACTTGTCAGGTAATTCGATTAGCGAAGTTTGCAGCAAAAGTAAGACGATATAATTATTATTAGATGCTGTCATTTAGCGCGCGCTTTTGTCATTCCGAGTGTATTTTGTCATTCCGAG
>CAYUNA010000174.1:4404-7962 GCA_964445895.1 uncultured Saprospiraceae bacterium
ATTAATCCACCAAATGCTCTAAACTCTTATTAATAAAGTTAGACAATTCTGCACCTTTCAACATGCCCTGATTAAGCAAAGCCAGATTAAATAAGTAGCTTACAAATTCTGTTTTCTTCTCTTCTTTACGCATTTTCAACAATTTTTCTGCAATCAATGGGCTGTTGGTATTCACAACCACATTATAGGATTCTGGGAAATTGCCAAAACCCTGGTTGCCACTCATCGCCTGCATTTCCATCATTCGACGCATAAATTCAGGTTTGGTAATCAACACCGGATGCTCATTTGGAGACAAGGCTTTCAACTGAATTTGTGCCATCGCTGCTTTTTCTTTCACCGTGCCTTCAAATAAGTCCTTCACTTTCGTTTCTTCTTTTTCATTCAAAACCGATTCTAATTTCTCGTCTTTTTGAATGATGTTGTCCATCGTTTCCGAATCAACACGTACGAAAGTTACACCAATTTTTTGCTCCAAATGCTGAATAAAGTGATGGTCAATCATTGGATTGTCAAACACCAAGACATCATAACCTTTTTCCTTTGCCGCTCGAATATAGGTATCGTGTTCTTCTGGATTATTGGTATACAACATCACCACTTTACCGTGTTTGTCGGTTTGGGCAGTTGCTATTTTTTCTTTATAGTCATTGATAGTCGAAAATTCTTCCGCTGTATTTTTCAACAACGCGAATTTAATCGCTTTATCATAAAATTTTTCTTCCGAAATCATTCCGTACTTCACAAAAACACCCAAATCCTTCCACTTTGCTTCAAAGTCTTTGCGGTCTTTTTTGAACAAGTCATTCAACTTCTCCGCAACTTTCTTAGTGATATAGCCAGTGATTTTTCTCACATTGCTATCACTTTGGAGGTAACTTCGCGATACGTTCAATGGAATATCTGGCGAATCAATCACTCCGTGCATGAGTGTCAAAAATTCAGGAACAATTTCCTTTACATCATCCGTTACATAAACCTGATTGGAATAAAGCTGAATTTTATTTTTCTGTATTTCTAAAGAATTATTTAACTTAGGAAAATACATAATACCCGTCAAATTGAACGGAAAATCAATATTCAAGTGAATCCAAAATTCAGCTGGCGGACTCATCGGATACATTTCCTGATAAAATGCCTGATAGTCTTCATCGGTCAAATCGGCAGGTTTGCGTTTCCATGCTGGATTCGGATTATTGATAATATTATCAACTTCCGTCTCAATTTTCTTTGCATCTTCGCCTTCACCTTCCCAGGTCGTTTCGGTTTTGGTACCAAATTTAATTGGAACAGGTAAGAATTTGCAGTATTTATTTAGCAATCCTTCGATGCGATTTTTATCCAAAAATTCTTTGCTATCCTCGCTAATATGAAGTACCATGTCTGTTCCACGCGAAGTTTTTTCATTATTATCCAAAGAATATTCAGGATTTCCTTCACAGCTCCATGTCACACCTGTCCCATCTTCTTTCCACGACTTTGTGACAGCCTCAACCTTGTCTGCAACCATAAAAGCAGAGTAAAAACCAAGACCAAAATGGCCAATAATCGCATTCTCATCCTTATACTTGTCTAAAAACTCTTGTGCAGAAGAAAAAGCAACTTGGTTCAAATACTTCATGACTTCTTCCTCCGTCATCCCAATTCCTTTATCAGAAATGGTTAAGGTTTTTGCCTCTTCGTCCAAGATGATTTCGATGGTCAAATCTCCCAATTCCCCTTTAAATTCGCCCTTTGATGCCAATGTTTTCAATTTGGAAGTAGCATCAGTCGCGTTAGAAATAAGTTCTCTCAAAAAGATTTCCTGGTCGGAATACAAAAACTGTTTGATAATCGGAAAGATGTTTTCCGTTTGTACAGATATATTTCCTGTTTGCATATTTGAAGTTTTTAATTTTAATTATCTATATTAGCAATGTTCAAAGGACATGCCATACCATTTTTACTGCCAAAATGACGGGAAACAATGATAATTTCGTCAATTTTTCAGACATCAAATAAAAACGTATTTTAATATACGCGATTTATCCTTGTCACAAAAATTGATTTTTAGATAATTCCGAATTAAAACAATGCGCTATCATTGCAACTGTAAAGCAATTTTGCTCAATAAAAATTGAGATTGATGAGTGTAGTAAAAGACATACATGGCGAACAGGTAAAAGACCTGATTACTAAATTCTTTTACAAGAATAATCATCTGTGTTTTCAAATTTTGTTACACACTAAGATGAACGAGACGATTGCTTATGGGGTGTACGCAAATTATTCAGCTTATAGAAAAGACTTTGATAATTTGCAAAATGCACGTTCTAATAATTTGAAAATAACTATTCAAAATAAAAATAAAGAAAAAGAGACTCTAACCGCAAAAGTGGCATGATTCTCGCTTCTAAAATAGAGGTCAGCAGAATAAAATGTTGTCCATTTTTCTCCTCCCACTATTAGAATAAAGAGACATTTTAAAAAAAATAATCGTATATTTGTATTACACCTCTATGATTATTCACCTATAATTTGTTTCAAACCCATCCCTTCGCCTTTCCCAACAACCAGGCGAACTTTATTAGCAACAGTGTACTCCATTGTAGCTAAACTCGTATTACCAAAACCGGAAAAAATAGGAAAGACTCCTTATTTTGAGTCTTTTGCGTTGCGCTGTCTATGGCAGTTAGTGACCATCTAAAGAAGTTCAAGAGCAGAAGTGTTCTTGGATAGTGAGTGAGACCAGTTCATTTTTGGGGGGTAGAGCTGGTCTTATACTCACACTCATTTTGGTGCTTTATTGATTAGCGTTTAATTGATGTGAGTTAGAACACCATATTGACATATAGTTTGACATTATAACACTAATTCGTTTGTGGTTTGCAGCTATTAATTTAAGTATTAAAACTTATTTTTATGCAAAGCTAACACGAATTATACATGGTTTTAATACGATACTTTTTTTCACAATTTTAATAAAAGTGGCACGAGATTTGTCTTAAATGTTGCATCTGATTGATACAATGTTGACAAAATTTCCTCCCTTATTTATTGTCAATTTTTTGTTTACTTTCGTTACCCGCGAAAACTACAATCTATTGGTAACTCGTCTTTTTTCGAGTGTAAAAAAACAGTATTCCAAAACCGTAAAGAAACAGCAAATGCTATTTAAGCATTTGAAGGTCAGCATTTTAACAATAGCTGACCATCTAAAGAAGTTGATAGGTAGCAATACCTTGATACAGTGAGTGAGACCAGTTCATCTGGGGGGTAGAGCTGGTCTTACACTCATTTTTTTTTAGAAAATATTGCCTCCAAACCCAATATAAAAACCACAAAGAAATTGCAAAGACGGAATGCCGTTTTTGAAAGTCAATTTTCACACAAATTGACTGTCTAAAGAAGTTGATAGGTAGCAATACCTTGATACAGTGAGTGAGACCAGTTCGTCTGGGGGGTAGAGCTGGTCTTACACTCATTTTTTCTTAGAAATCAGGAGAGGGCAAGTACTTTAATGTGCTTGCCCTTTTTGTATTTTATAGCGTTTGAAAATTTTTATACGGAATTAATTAG
>CAYUNA010000175.1:0-4915 GCA_964445895.1 uncultured Saprospiraceae bacterium
ACCACCTTTCCTCGCACTTTCCTTTCATCCAATTCCCGCAATGCATCTGCAGCTTCCGCCAAAGGAAAAACCTTATGAATATGTGGTTTAATATCGCCACTGTAAAACCACTTTAGTAATTCAGCGGTATTGATTTGGTTATTTTTCGGTTCTCGCTGTGCGAATGCACCCCAAAAAACGCCCGTAATTGCACAACCTTTCAACAGCGGTAAATTCAATGGAATCTTTGGAATCTTTCCGGCTGCAAAACCGATAACCAAATATCGACCTTTCCAACCTGTAGCCCGTAAGGCTGCTTCGGTGTAGTCGCCGCCGACAGGGTCATACACGACATCCACGCCCTTGCCCCCCGTCAATTCTTTGACTCGTGCTTTCAAGTCTTCTTCGCGGTAATTGATAATTTCGTCAGCACCATATTCTTTACACAATTCCAGCTTTTCGGCAGTTGAAGCGGCTGCGATGACATTTGCGCCCATCAATTTACCCAATTCTACCGCTGTCAAACCCACACCACCGGATGCCCCCAATACCAACATCGTCTCTCCTTCTTGCAATTTGGCTCGGTCTTTCAATGCATGATATGATGTGCCATACGCCATCAAAAACGAAGCGGCGTTGATGAAACTCATACCCTTAGGCTTAGGAAAAACGATATTTGCATGCGCCAAACATTCCTCCGCAAATCCACCGTGTGATACCAATGCAATCACTTCGTCGCCCACTTTTAAATGCTTGACTTTGCTACCTACTGCCTTGATGACACCAGCAACATCGCTACCTGGAGAAAAGGGTAATTCTGGTTTGAACTGGTATAATCCTCTGATTATCAAGGTGTCTGGAAAATTAACGCCACAGGCTTTGACGCTAATCAATACTTGTTCATCGCATACTTTTGGCGATTCGATATCCTCCAAAACCAAGTCATCTGGTCCGCCGTGTTTTTTACAAAGTAGTGCTTTCATGTTTGAAAATATGTATTTGGTAGTCCCATTTTAGGACAGTGCCGTTGAATTAAGCTATCCGATACCTGCGCTTAATTCAACAGCATTGCCATTTATGGTCTACAGTATTTATATAAATGGGCATTTATTAATTACTACGAAGCACTTAAGTGCCTCGTAGTAATTAATTTATTTGACCACACTCAATTTTTTTCCAGCAATCACTTCTTCGCCATTCAAAATTTTACAAAAATAAATACCGGATTGCCAATCATTGATGTCAACTTTTAATTGATTCGCGGTGATTTTTTCTTGTAAAATTGTTTGACCTAATGCATTGTAAACGCGTAACTCTGCATTTTTCAACTCTTTAATATTTTCAGAAAATTCAAAAGTCGTTGATGCGGTTGCAGGATTAGGACGAGTCGTAAAGTTAAAATTTTCTTTGGATAAATTGGTTGTCGAAACGGTTCCATTTTCAACGGTCACGACTGCAAAATCATCAAAATAAAATCCATCCTGCTCCACACCGCCGTCAGAAATCATAACAAAACGTACGGTAATTTCAGGATTACTGCTTAAGTCAACGTAGTCATTTAAGTGAATTTCTTCTTTGACCCAATTGTTGGTGCCTTCATAAAGTGGCTCACCTTCATCTTGATTATTATTGCCATAAACAGTGTATTTTCCACATAAATTAACCCATGGTCCGCCATTTTCAGACAATTGAATTTGCGTATAATCCCAACCTGTTTCAATGTCCCATTTTGCCCAAAAAGTCAAAAATGCATCGTCGGTATCAATCAGTTCGACAGGATTATCCAAAGCAATAACATTAAAGACATTTGCTTGATAATTGCCATTTGGCGAGTCGGTAATAGAGGATGGTGCAGATACAAAATCCGCAGTTGTCGTCGCCCAATTTGTACCATTTGACCAATTATCCAGGTTACTACCAGTATCGCCAAACACTGTTTCTGGTGAAGCGAATACTTTGGTAATCAATTCTTTATGTTGATATTCGCCATTGTCAACTACCAATTCAAAAACAACTTCTTCGCCGCTTAGAATTGCGGGGTCTAATAAATAAGGGATAGCCGATTCAACTTGTTCCGTTGTCAATAATCCAAAAGTTGCTGGAGAACCTACCCATGAAATATTGTCACTAACGGCTGAAATAGAAACGGTTAAGCTTCCTGTTTCTAAACCATATTTTTTCAAACTAAAATTAAATTCATTGTCTAAATCTGTCAAGAAATTATCTGTCAAATCTCTTGCTAAACCAAAATTATGAACCAAATGTGCCGTTGTCAGATTTTGCAATAAAGTAGGCTTCGTTACGTCCATAATTTGATTCTGCTGCGGCCAAAATGCTGGGCCAACTTCTGGCGTCATCGAGAAAATCCGTTCTTTCTCCGTCGTTTCGCCATACATCCAATCATCCGAATCTCCATTAACGGTGTAGCCAACCGTCTCTGTTCCTGTTCCAGCGAAATAGTTGTTTTCTCGCGTCATAGCTTCCGCCATTCCTTGAAAAATACTATGTTCTGAAGTGGGTGAGTCACTGTATCCCCAAGGATAAATCAGGAGATTACCAAAGGTATGGTAGTTCAAACAAATCTTAAATTGATGTGCATTGCAAAATTGTCGCACTGCCTCTGTTTCTGGTTCAGAAAAGCCAGAAGGACCCCGATAAGTATCAGAATCTGGATTAGGGGAAGAACCCTGGTTGTCAAAGCCCCACTGGAAGCCATAGTTTCGATTCAAGTCAACGCCCATTGAACCGCCGCCATTGTCTCGACGATTTTTTCGCCAAAATCCACCACCATTCGGATTGGTCGTTTCATTCCAAACATAACCATCAGGATTGACCATTGGAATAAAATACAATTCGGTATTATTTAATAGATATTGAACTTCTTCGTTGGTTTCATAATTTTCTAACAAATACCAAAGGAAATAAATGTTTTGCGTCAACGAATTTGGCTCGCGCGCGTGGTGAACAGAGGTATATAAGACTTCTGGTTCATCCTCATCCACATTTGGATTGTCCGAAACTTTTATCCAATAAATCGGCCGGTCTTCATGCGTTAATACATCGCCAATCTGAGCACGAGTAGTGATTAAATTGGGATATTGAGCCGCCATATCATCCAAAATGTCCAGCATTTCCTGATAAGTATAGTAACCACCCATCGACCCAAAAGTGAAATTTTCGGGCACTTCAAATTCCGTTCCGTTGTCTGCTGCATCACAATGGTCATTTCGATTTTCAACACCTGCAGCAGCGGCAGCGGCATTTTGTGCTAAATAATGCGCTTGCACATCCTCAATCATCATTTTTGTTTGGAAACCAGCAGCGTGGATTTTTGCCAAACTTTCTTTAGAATATACATTGGTCAGGTGCTTCCCAAAAACCAATTCGCCGTGATCGACTTCGACGCCTAAGCGGGCAAGCTGGAAAATAGAGTGGTCTTCATCAAAAATGATTCTGACTTTGGAGTAGTCTTGCGCTGATAGTTGTAAACTGCAAAACAAGACAAATGAAAGTAAAATTATTCGCATGGATGCTTATTTTTTTCTGTGAAAATTAATTTTTAGTTTGAACCCCAAAATTAGAGAAACGGATTTAAAATGCGTGTCGGGGATGTGGCAAAAGTGAAAGAAGGAGATTTTTAAAAAGAAAAAATAAATTAAAAGAACGTTCATTTTCAAACTCTTCCCGTTTGTTTAAGCACAATTTTCTTTTCTAAATATACGGTGAGTGGTGTTTAAGTGTTTGATAATCAGGTTTTTAAGGAGTTGATATTTCCGTTGGATAATGTTTATTGTGGAAACGTAATACAATAGCCTTTTTGAAATAAAAGTAAATAAATTTTGAACCAACTGTAACTAATTTGTACAGTTAACCGTCATTGCAATGAACAATTAGCAACGAACAATTAGGAATTAAAATCTCCAATTGCTCATTATACCTTGCTAATTTTTCATTGACCCGTGCAACCTCTCTAACTTTTAAATGTCACTTATTATGAACTATTTATCAATAAATCATCCGACAACTTTAGCCAACGCTATTTTAAATGTTCAACCATTTTTTGAATTTAAAAAACGAGGGAACAAACCCACAACTACCCCCAAAGCGGAAATAGCCACGGAAGAGGAGTCAGCTCTTAATCTATATTTGGAATACGGAAGCACACACCGAGAGATAGTTGAATTGTGTAAAAAAGGCAACCGCCAAGCTCAATTTGATTTGTACCGATTGTACTCGAAAGCGATGTACAATATCTGTTTGCGTATGCTGCGGAAAGAAGAGGATGCGGAAGATTTATTGCAGAATTCGTTTTGTGATGTTTTTACTAAATTGCATACTTTTCGCTACCAGTCCAGCGTTGGTGCCTGGATAAAGCGGATTGTCGTCAATAATTGCATCAACCATTTGAAAAAGCGACGATTGAAATTTGAGGAATTGGATAACAAAATGTATGGCTTATGCGAAGCCATTGAGGAAGATAAGTTAAAAGTGAATGTAGAAGCCATCAATAATGCGATTATGCAATTACCTGATGGTTATCGAGTGGTTTTTTCTCTATATATTATGGAGGGATATGACCACAAAGAGATTGCAGAAATTCTGGATGTCACCGAAGCTACTTCCAAATCGCAATACAGTCGGGCAAAATCAAAATTACGGGATTTGCTGTCGACAAAACAATTAGTGAATTTTTAGAATGAAATAAGGAAAAGGAGTTTAGTTAATTCAATTTCCGAAGGATTGCATCATTTTCATTCTCTACACTACAAAAGTTTCAAAAACTTTTGTATGCTCAAGCACTACACTACAAAAGTTTCAAAAACCTTTGTATGCCCAAGCACTACAATACAAAAGTTTTTAAAACTTTTGTATTTTCAAGCATACACTACAAAAGTTTCAAAAACTTTTGTATGCTCAAGCACTACACTACAAAAGT
>CAYUNA010000175.1:5015-7941 GCA_964445895.1 uncultured Saprospiraceae bacterium
TACACTACAAAAGTTTCAAAAACTTTTGTATGCTCAAGCACTACACTACAAAAGTTTCAAAAACCTTTGTATGCCCAAGCACTACAATACAAAAGTTTTTAAAACTTTTGTATTTTCAAGCATACACTACAAAAGTTTCAAAAACCTTTGTATGCTCAAGCACTACACTACAAAAGCTTCAAAAACTTTTGTATTCTCAAGTATAAACTTTTAAGAAAGAAGATGGAAAAGCTGGAAAAATATATTGTGGACAACCGCGAGGATTTCGATTGTGCCGTACCAAACCTGAAGGTATGGGCAGCTATCGACAAAACTCTCGAAGAACAACAAGTGGGTAAGCGCGTCCAAATGTGGAAATACCTTCGGGTAGCTGCTGCTGCTGCGATGCTTGTCATTGCAGGCGGAATCGGTGGAGTATATTTGAATGGAAATTTTGATAAAAATCAAGGCGCAATTGCTCAATTAGCACCCGAACATGCCGATTTAGAAAAATATTACACCGAACAAGTCGAACAAAAGACCAAACAATTGGTCAGTCTGAAACATGAAGGTTATGTGAATGTACAGGAAGATTTGAAAAAATTGGACGATACCTTCCTTGAACTCATGCAAGAATATCAAAAGTTGCCTCCGGGTAGCGGTGATATGGTGATTCAGGCAATGCTCGAAAATTATCAGACAAAACTGGATATTTTGGAGCGGGTACTCGAAAAAGTACACGAAAATAATCCCAACATTGACTTAAAAGATGATTTGCCAAAACAAGAAGAAAATGACAATGCAATCAGTATATAAAACGAGGAAAAGTAGAGGGTGGACGGCTCACGGCGGAGTATTGGTTCGTTTGAGTTTAATGGTTTTATTGGTGAGCTTTTTTAATGTATCCATGCAGGCAGGAGACTGCTTTTTAGAAAATATAGCGAAATCTATTGGTTTTGAACAACCGGCTACAGTTAAAAATGAATATACAAAAACCATCAAAAAAGAATTTCCGATAACCAGTGATGGAAATACCATTTTAGAAAATAAATATGGTAAAATTGAAGTGAAAACCTGGGATAAAAGCCGAGTAAAGGTGAATGTAAATATTGTTGTAGAAACGAGTTCTGAATCTGAAGCACAGGCGGTTTTTGATAGAATTAATATTAATTTTAATAGTGGGGAAACATTTGTCAGTGCGAAAACATCAATAGAAAGTAGTCAAAAAAGTTGGTGGGGTTGGGATAATGACAATACTGAATTTCAAATCAATTACGAAGTGCTAATTCCTACAGATGGCGCTTTGGATTTGACAAATAAATATGGTGACGCTGACATTGCAACTATAGGCGGGAAGTCTAAAGTTGCTGTAAAATATGGTGACTTTACGATGGAAGAAGCTCGTAACGACTTATTTGTAGACTTGGGATATGGTACAGGGACTGTGATGCGGGCGCGAGATATTACGGGCGAGATTTCCTATTCGAAATTTAGAATTAAACAAGCGCAAGACATTGTTTTGGATACGCGTTACTCGAAAATGAACGTAGAACATGCGGAAGATTTGAAAGTCGAATCGCGCTATGATAACTATGAAGTTGGTGAAGCGCGAGATTTTAAATGTCAGGCGCGCTACGGCGATATGGATATTTTAGCAGTCGATAACGTAATTTGTAATTCTCGATATACGGAGTACCGAATTGAAAAAGTGAGCGATAAAGCAGACTTTAATTTGGAATTTGGTGGCGTGACCATCGAGCAAATTACAAAAGGATTCAGTGAGGTAATTTTGATAGGAAAATACACAGATTATCGGCTAACAGTTGAGCCTGGAGCAAGCTATCAATTGGATGCCAATGCCGAATATGCGGGCATCAACTATCCTACAAATATGAAGGTGACGCATGAAATCGAGCAGGGAAAATCGCATACGGTAAAAGGCCATCAAGGAACACAAAATGCACGGAGCGTGATTAAAGCGAGTTTGAATTATGGGGCATTGCGTGTTAAAAATGATTGATTTGATGCTCCGTTGAATTACTACGAGGCGCTTAATAGTACTTCAAATTCTAAATAGTAAAAACAAGCCGTTGGTGCGTCAAGTGCCAACGGCTTTTGTATTTATCAAAAAAAATTGATTTTTTAGGGAAACTGTACTACTTTTACATTTCAGAAATTAAATTAAACAACTTTGGAAAATAAACTTGTCGATACCGTCTCCCGTTCTTTTGAAGTCGAATTGCCACAGGCCAATACACTCGACCAATATCTGGATTTTATTATTCCGCAAGTTTATCAGTGGGGTGAAGATTTGGGCGAAACCAAGTTTTATGTAGCGCCAGGAGGTAAGCCCTGGCTTGAATTTCGGGATAGCGAAAACTTCCATGAAGCTGTTCTACACTTTTTTAATGAAGGCGGCGAGTACCTTCAAGTCGTCAATGGCAACATTTCAAAAGGTCGTTGGAAATTGCTGGGCGACACGAATAAATTAATCATCGAACAGGGCAACCGCTCTGAATTATTCATTTTAGGCTTTTTAACCGATACTTTTTTTATTTTGAAAAAACACGGTCGTGGCATTTATTTGGTAATGGGGTATGAGCCTCGGGTTGCAGGTCTGGAATGGCGTGATTATGTAGAATTGCTGTTCAATACTTACCGTGAAAATGAGAGCAATACGAAGACGACAATGATTGTGATTTTGGTGATTATTGCGATTGTAGTGTTGTTTTCGATTTTATAAAACGGCGTATAGCGAGGCGGTTTTAGCCGCCGAGCAAAATATAAATGCACCTTTATAAGAGGTGCTCAATACCTACGGTACGCACACATCTCGACTTGGTCATTAATTTGATGATTTTACAAATACAATCCAGTTCTTTAACCTTTTTTCTATCCGCCCGCACCATGATTTTATTTTTTCAGACGGAGCAAAAGCTGGATTTTT
>CAYUNA010000176.1:0-7914 GCA_964445895.1 uncultured Saprospiraceae bacterium
CCCTATGAGGGTAGCAATTTATGACACATTCTACTTCCCTCCCAAGTTTGAATTGCCTTTAAAATATACATATAGAGATGACTGTTTTAACCATAATTTACAGCGTACTGAGTTGCGCACTTATCTTTTTTTTAGTACTTCCATTTTTTAATGTGTTGTTGTCCCGTTTTATGTCTGAAAAGAAGCCACCAGCGGCGAAGCGAGAGACTGATTTTGCCAATATCATCACTGCGTATAAAAATGTTGATATTGCCAAAGGACTCGTTCGTTCGTTGTTGAACCAAAAGCATAGCAATCACCGAATTTATTTGGTGGCGGATAACTGTGATATTTCTAATTGGGATATTGAGCATGAAAAATTGACACTATTGCGTCCAGAAGAAGGTTTGAATTTGAAAGCAAAATCTATCATTCATGCCATCGAAAATTTTACTCGAAAGCATGAATACTGTGTCGTTTTTGATGCCGATAATTTAGCACATCCGAAGTTTTTGGAGACCATCAACAATTATGTAAATGCAGGACATCGCTCGATTCAAGGACAGCGAACCGCTAAGAATCACGATACTGTTTACGCTTGTGCAGATGCGACAGGGGAGTTTTATAAAAATTATATCGAACGTTATGTACCGTACCTAATTGGTTCATCTTCAGTGATTTCTGGCTCAGGAATGGCGGTAGAGACGGAGTTGTACAAAGCCTATTTAGCGAGTCCTGAAATTGAGCAAGGCAAGCATTTATGGAAGAAAATGTTGCAGGAAGATAAGATTTTGCAAAACTTTCTTTTGCGTCAAAACGAGAAGATTGTGTATGCTTGGGACGCTATCGTTTTTGATGAAAAAGTAACCACCGCAGGCGATGTAGAAACACAGCGGACTCGTTGGTTGTATTCTTATTTTCAAAATATTCCAAACTCATTAGGCATCTTACGACGAGGTCTCACCAATTTTAGTTGGAATCAATGGTTGTACGGGTTAATTACGATTACGCCACCGATGTTTATCATGTTGTTTGGTGCAATTGCCTTAGCTGGACTTGGCTTGTTTTTACAACCAATGATGACCGTAGCCCTAGTCGCTGCGATTGGCATTTTCGCTTTAACTATTTTCTGGACGCTTTATTTAAGTAAAGTGCCGAAAGAGATTTGGGGAGCAATTTGGGGTATGCCGTTGTTTGTTTTCAAACAATTTACTGCTTTGTTTAAAATGAGCAATCCGAATAAGAATTTTAAACATACAGAACATAAAGTGTCGGTTTCTGTGGATGAACTTTTGGAAAAGAAATAGATAATTCTATTGGGTTGTTAAAGTTAAAGTAAGCGTTACTTTCAAAGTAACGCTTACTTTAACTTTAACAACCCAATAAAATTTCTAAAATTGAGCAACTCGAACAATGAAAAAAATGCTCCTAATATCCGTAATACTAAATCTCCTTGGTGCAATAGCGATTATTTTTGCTATCCAACGCCTCGGCGGATTACAATTTATGTATTATCGGCTCAATAATCAAGGATTAGCAGGTCAATACGAACATCGAAAAACACTATACGAAATGCTACCTGAATCAAAAGGAAAGACTATTTTTCTCGGCGATAGTCTCACAGAAGGTTGCGAGTGGGCAGAATTATTTCAAAATCCAGACATCCTAAATCGCGGCATTGCAGGCGACCAAACGGAAGGTATTTTGAAAAGACTAAAATTGGTGTTAGATTTGCAGCCTAAACAATTGTTCCTGATGATTGGTGTCAATGATTTATTATTTCATTCCCCCGAAAAAATTATTGACAATTATCGCAAAATTGTTGAACAAATACATACAGATTCTCCCTCCACACGGCTATTTTTGCAAAGCTGCCTCCCCGTCAATAATGAAGTGAGAAACCTTACGATTGGCAACGAAGACTTGCAAACAATCAATCAAGGCATTCAAAAAATTGCCAGTGATTATGCTGTCCCTTTTATCAATTTGTACCCAGATTTTACCGACGAAAAAGGAAACTTAAATACTGATTTTACTGCCGACGGCATTCATTTGAATGGAAAAGGGTATGCCGTTTGGAGAGATAAAGTTGCTGATTTGATATTAAATTAGCTTGGACTTTAACGTGGCGTAATTTTGTAAATTGCGACCTCTGAAAATCGACAGATTTTCCAACGATTTGGTACATGAAATAGCGCAATTTACAAAATTGCGTCACGTCAAGTGCCAGTTTTTTGAACACTACTTTGATTACTGAGAAACAATAGACTCGTACGCCACCGTCAACCGTGTGCCGTCCGCCGTCAACCGTAATGACATACTATGATTTTTAACAGTTTACCATTTTTTGTATTTGTAGCGGTATTCTTTCCGCTGTATTTTCTGCTAAAAGGCAAAGCGCGACTGCTTTGGTGTTTGGCGGGTAGCTACTTTTTTTATGGCTGGTGGGATTGGCGATTTTTGTCGCTTATTGTCACATCAACTTTCCTCGATTATTGGATTGGGATGAAACTGCAAAATACTGAAGACCAACCCGTGCGGAAAAAATTGCTGTGGGTGAGTGTCTTTGTCAATCTTGGGTTTCTTGCTTTTTTCAAATATTTCAACTTTTTTACAGATTCTTTTTTGGAAATGGCCAACTCGTTTGGTTGGGACCCAGGATGGAATACGTTGAATATTATCTTGCCCGTAGGTATCTCGTTTTACACGTTTCAGTCGATGAGTTATACGATTGATGTGTATAAAAAGAAAATTCCTGTGGAGGCGGATTTCCTGCGTTTTGCGACGTTTATTGCGTTTTTTCCGCAGTTGGTAGCGGGCCCGATTGTGCGGGCGAGTGATTTTTTACCTCAATTTCAAACAGACAAAAAATTTGAATGGGACCGATTGACGACGGGCTTGGCGCAAATCCTTTGGGGATTTTTCAAAAAAGTAGCCATTGCTGATTCAATTGCCCCGTTTGTTGACCAATGTTTTGCCTCGCCGGACTCGTTTTCGTCGATGCATTTATTGATAGGCGTGGTCTTTTATTCGTTCCAAATTTATTGTGATTTCAGTGGATATTCTGACATCGCGATTGGCTTGGCGCGTATCATGGGCTTTGATTTTCCAGACAACTTTAAAAAACCATATTTCTCGCAAGATTTTAGTGAATTTTGGACCCGGTGGCACATTACGCTATCGAGTTGGTTGCGCGATTACTTGTATATTTCTTTGGGTGGAAATCGTCACGGTGATTTTAAAACTCAAAGAAACTTGATGATTACGATGCTTTTAGGAGGGCTGTGGCACGGTGCAAGTTGGGTATTTGTTTTTTGGGGATTCCTACATGGCGCATATTTAATAGGTCAACGACTTCTTGGCAAGCCTTTTGGTAAGTTAATGAGGTTATTCCGAACCCCGAAATTCCTACAGGTCGGAATAAACATTTTTATCGTTTATATATTAACCAGCCTGGCTTGGATATTTTTCCGAAGCCCGGATTTTGAGACGGCGGTGCGCGTAATACAGGGCATCGCCACTTTTGAAAATTTCACTTTTACAAGTGTCATTAATAAATTTGTTGTCCTCAAAGGACTACTGCTAATTGCCATTCTACTATCGGTCGAAATCGCCGATGAAAAAGCTAAATTTAGTGAAATCGTCAAGGTTAACCCAATGTTTCGGGTTGCCTCTTTCGCTGTTTTGCTTTGGCTGATTGCTATTTTTGGTGCATTTGATGCCAACTCATTTATTTATTTTCAATTTTAAAAAAAAGTATATCTGTGTATGGGTTGCGTTCCAAACCAATACACAAATAAACTCATAGACTTAAGTATACCAGATAAATCATGAAAAAAACTCTTTGGATATTTGCTTTGATAGCTGTCGTTTTTATCGGGGATAGAGTAGGGGGGATGCTGTTGCAAAAACTGGCAGATAGTAGTCAATTTCGGTATTCTCGTTTGTATGATGGAGTGGCGAAAGCAGACGTTTTGCTCGTCGGAAATTCGCGGGGCTTGATGTTTTATCAGCCTTATATTGAGGAAGTTACGGGTATGAAAACACTGAATATTAGTTATAATGCCTTGTCGATTGATTTGGCTAAAAACCTTGTTGCTGACCAAATTAAAATTAACGGCGCACCCAAAACAATGTTGCTTGATATTACGATGTGTGACCGTGAAAATGACCAGTTAATTGCCGGGTTTCAGGCTTACCGCAGTCATTCTGAAAATTTGGAAAACTTAATAAAAGAACGTCAGCCCAAGATGTATTACGGTGGTCTCTTTAGTCATTTGTCTCGGTTTAATTCAGAAATTTTTCACCGTGCTCTGTATTATGAAAATAAATCGGACGAAACCTGGCTACTCGACCGCGTCATTAATGAAAAAATGATTGCTAATTTAGCTGACGCAGATACGGTTCATTTGAATCTAAAAGACTACCTTTTTCAAAATTTAGTGGAAACCATAAAATTGGCACAAGATGCAGGAATAGAGGTGAAATTAGTCGTTAATCCTTATTATCCGCCTTACAGAAAAGAGAAGTTATTTGATTTGGAAAAGACGATTCAGCGCGTGGAAGCGGCGACTAATTTGAAAGTATCTGATTATTCCATGGCGGTTACAGATTTAAAGTCATTTGGCGATTATCAGCATTTGAATAAATACGGTAGCAAATTGTTTATTGATGAATTAGTGAAGGATGGAGTTTTGAGTAAAAAATAGAATTAGTCATTCGACCCGACAAAAGTTATTTTTAATAATATGAAATGTTTTTTCCAGGATTAATAGGGATTCTCTGTCCGCCCGCACCACGGATATTTTTTTATAGAGGCAATCATTTTGATTTTTTAGCAAAAATCAAAATGATTGCCTCTATAACTAGACGTCCCGTGGTGCGGACGAACAAAAATTTGATAATGAACTGTATTTTGAGTTCCTCATATAGTGATTTTTGTTTTTCATTGGGTCAAAATGATTTCAGCACGCAAAAAGACAAACGCTAAATCCCCTCTACAAACTTCAAAAACACCGCTTGATGTCGCTCCAAATCCATATCAGGCGACAACGCAACCCGTACAATATAATCCTTATCTCCCTCTTTTGTCGTGCCTTGTGTAGAGGTCGCCGGAATCGTCCAATAGCAACCTTTCAACTGACCGTAACTGACACAATGCTTACTTTCCTGAGGAATTTCGGTAATCATTAAATTGATTAATTGGTGATTTAACGCTCTTTTGTGAGTTTCTTTTTCTTCTGGTGTATTGCCTTTGGTTGGTAAGTCTAAAGAAAAAACGGATGGCGTAAATCCTTGTTTTGCCAACGTTTCTGAGACAAAATTAATCTTCGCAGCTGGCAAAGCTTCTTGAATGAAATTAACAAATTGCCGAGTATTGTCATACGCCTTTTGAATCCGTTGTTTCATGGACGGCATTTGATTCGCTAATATTTCCAATTGCAAATCGGTCGCTTCGTTATCGCAAATTTGCAGATGTTTTTCTATTTTTTTCATCAAGTCAACCGTCTTTTGATTGCCGACGCAGTAGCCTGCGGTACATTTTCCGCCACTTGGAAATTTTGACCCACTTGCATACGAAATTGCTCGAACGGTCGAAAGGATTTCGCCTTCTCCCAAAAAGTGAACGTTTGGACAAAAAGTCTGATCTAAAATGAAAACCGGGTCGATAGCCATTTCACCCGTCGCTGTTTTTCGTTTTTTACTTAAAGCATTTTTAAGTTCAATTAAATCCGGGACTTCTACTCTTGGATTGGTTGGAATTTCGGCGATGATATACGGAATAGCATCATCGTTGGCAATTTTATCTAAAACGGTATGGATACCCTTCACCATATCATTGCCACCATCAACGGGTAAATCCATGATTTCAACATCCTCAATGCAAGCCGCTACTCGTCTCGCCTGGTCGTTGGTGCCGCCATAACAATTGGGTGGAACAACAAATTTTATCGCTTTGTTGGGGTGCTTTTCTTTCGCATCGTGAATGAGCCCCATCATGATCGCATATTGGATAGATAGCCCACTTGAACCCACCATTGCCTTGGTGTCCGTACCCGTAATGGCTGCAATAGCATTTAAAACCGTCTTTTTATTTTCTGTAGACTTATTTTCCTGATTGTCAGTCGATTGTGCGGTCAGTGATTTCAAGGCAATCAGACAATTCGCTGGAGTCATCGCAATTGTTTCTCTTCTTCGCACATGCTGAATATCTGAGATATAAGGTGTGTTTTGCTCGCCATTGACCATCAAAATACTGCCAAGTTCCTCGTAAATATTGATATAGAAGTCAACATTTTCAGAAAAGTCAACCGCACCAATAGTATTGGATGACGAAACAAAAACGGTACTGCCATCAAATCCAGAGACTGCTGCTGCTGCTTTAACTTGCTTTAACTCAAAATGATAGCCATAAATACGCCGTAATACCTCCGCATCAAAGCAATTTGGTAATTCACCCGTATAAAGAATCCGGGTGTTTTTTTTGTCTAATAAGTTTTTTCTTAAAATTGCTAAAATTGCAATCGTTTTAGAAGAAAAACTGATGATATTATTTGGACTTAGGTTATTCTCTTGTGCAATTCCCCATTCTAATATACAAGATAACGGATGCCCCAATCGGATATAATCATAAGCAGATGGTAAGATACTGAGTGCCGAAGGTTCTGTATTATTGGCGTTAAATAACACTTCAAACTGTTCCAAAAATTGAACTTTTGCCAGTTTCTCTTCATAAATATCCAGACGATGAGTGGTCAATTTCAACCAGTCCGCTGGAGGATTTTCAATGACGGATTTGAGGTAATTTAGCGTTTTATCGTTCTTATTCATGGTATGCAATGATTGATTCTTTACTCGTTGAATAAATATGTCCGCGTACTTAGGAATTGCAGCATTTTTCAACTATTCAACAGTTCGATATATTGAAAGTTTTATAAGAAACAATCTTGCCAAATAATAATTCTATGTAATGTGAAAAGTCGGTAATGGTTGCTTCCTCTACAACTAGTCTCTTCGTGGCGGTTCGAATATTACCAGAGGGAAATTTTAGGAAAGCTCAGCCCTGTTCTCATCTTTAATAATTGTTTTGAAATTTTCAGCAAATTGTATCATTTTGATATAATCTTTCACACGTGCCAGGGTAAAATTATTACTAAAAATTAAAATAGACTCACCGTTACTTTCCAAGTGATGTAATCCACTAATTTCAATCAAAACTTTGAGTTTGTTGGTTAAAAAAGCATCCATAGCTTCAATATCATCTACCTTTACAATGTAATTTTTAGGCGAATTATTATACAGGGAATAGTCGATGTCTTTGTGTTCCGCAATCGGTAGTACTTTATCTAAAAAGTCTTTTTTCTCAATGGTGAATTTTGGAATAGGGAAGGGGAGTTTTAACAAACCAATCGTGGTATCATATTCATCAGGAAAAATATCTGCACCTTCTTCAAATGTCACATCAATCAAGCGCATGTGTATGTCCTTATCAGGGTCAGAAATACAATTAGACTCTCCTTCAATCGGACGTGTTTTGAAAAAATAAAAAGACTCGAAATATTCTAAATCTTCGACTGGTTCAACTTGAAAATCCCAAGCATAACTTTCCGCCATTTCCTTGAGCAGATTTTGTCTGCGATTGAGCGGTTCGACGGTGTCCAGTTTGATTTTGATTGCCAATTTGTGGTCAGTATAAGAAATGTGTTTATCTAATCCTTTGATTTTTATATCTCCACCATTATTTTGATGAATTTTCTGAAAATCATATAAATCCTCTAAAACAGTAGTTCCCACCAATCGGGTTTCTGATAAATCAATCGTGGCGCTTGCCCCCGTAGGTATTTGCGCTACTAAATTGTTGGTTTTTAAAATGCCTAAAAAATTGGCAATCCCTCTAATTTTTAAATCATAACTGCCGTCGGGCTTCATTACTAA
>CAYUNA010000177.1:0-7911 GCA_964445895.1 uncultured Saprospiraceae bacterium
ACCACTTTTGCCCATTCAAACTCCCTTTAGAAAACAGAAATAAAACTACGCTTCACGCAATTTGCCAAAGAACTTTAATGAATAGACTTCATTACCGCACAAATGTCCGTTCCAGCACCTCCGTATTTCCTCGGTTATCGGTTGCCACAATTTTTAACGTATGTTCGCCGGGTTGAATTCTACCATCAAACTCATGAATATATTTGTCTTTTTTTCCATCATGCACTAGCAAAATCCATTGCCCATCAACAGTAGCTTTAACTTTTACACCAGACGCTTTACCACCTGTTGGGAGGTCATCTTTGATTTTGAACACCATTTTATTATAACCTTTCATATTATTACTAAAAGATATTGGTGTGATAAGCGGTGCCGTTTTATCAACGCGGATAGAGTATTCACCCAGCTGCCGAACTTGAGTAGTAAGCTTCCCATTTTTCCATTTACCGCCGCAGTTTTCGATGTTTCCTTTTTTATTTAAATAAGCGATATAAGCTTTGTTTTTTAAAGCTGCAGGAATTGGTGCGGAGGGTTTTATACCGATGGTGAAATATTTATGAACAGGCGTTTCAAAATTATGGAGACAATGAAATGGCGCATAATAGGTATTGTCTGTTCCTTGAATTTCATATTTAAAATACAAATTTTCGTAAAAACTACCTTTTGGAAAATATAGACTGAGGTTGTCTCGATTCAAAGAATTTTCCTGATTATAAGGAAAAGTGTAATTAAAAGACGGAGCATTTCGAGTCGTCGCTACTTCTTTGCGTTTTACCCAAAATTCTAATTTAGATGCATTTCCGCTAGCATCTTTGGCAAGCATTGTTACTTTTTGCGTCTTCTTTTCATAGAGTTTTAAAATGCCTTTATCGACCTGATTGCCATAAATAGACAGCCGATTGCCAGGCAAATCATAGCAACGATTAAAGTAAGCTTTGTTTTTCTCTCGTTCCATATAATCCATGTGCGCATTGATGTATCGGGTTTGGGAAAACGACAATTCCTCCATTTTAAAGTCAAAAAAAGGCTGGTCATCCACCAGCATTTCTAAGGAATAAATGCCGTTCCAATTTTTAACACCATTGTGATGGTCATAAACTTTTAGGGCAAATCCCACTCGCCAGGCACCTATCGAAATGGTATCACCAGAAACGACGTAGCCAGTCGATTTTTTAGTCAAATCCATCACTTTTGAGTCCAGGGTTTCGCGCTTATCGTTGAGGTGATAAATTTTAATTTGATGCATTTTAGGCGGCACATTGTCTAACATTTCAAATCCAAATAATAGTGGATTCAGAGGTCTGTCATTACTGGAATCTCTAATTTCAAAATGAAGATGTGGCCCTTGCGAGCTGCCAGAATTGCCGAGTACGCCGATTCTTTCCCCTTTTTTAAACTTAAATTGTCCGGCACTTGGATACAAATCTACGCCATAAGATTTTCGACTATATTGGTTCTTTTTGACAAAGTCATTCAATTCATCCGTGAAGGTATGCATGTGGGCATAAACCGTCGTGTAGCCATTGGGATGCTTAATGTAAAGGGCGTTTCCGTAGCCGCCTGCTCGCACTTTGATGCGCGCTACATACCCATCAGCTGCCGCTAAAAGGTCATCGCCTACACTGCCCTTACTGCTTTTAATGTCAATGCCCGCATGGAAGTGATTGGGGCGCAATTCGCCGAACGTTCCCGCTAGTTTGATGGTATGTCTAACGGGAGAACGGAAGTAGTTTTGTGGATATTCTTTATTAGAAAAATGAATCGGTGTGTGTGAATGCAAAGCGCAAAACTCTTCTTTTTTGGAAAAAGAAAAACACATTAATATCAGTATAGCAAAAATAGTATGTTTCATGTCTTTGTAAATTTTAAACTGGTTGCTTCAGCCGTAAATGGTAAAATTAAGCGATGGTTGATAGAAGTCCAAATATGTCCACAGATTTCTGGATGAAGCATAAATTGTAATTTTTCGTGGGGTCAACCAGAAAGGGATGTTTCTATCCACCTGTAAACAACCAGACACTAAGCCATTTCTTTCTTTAAAAAGAGGATTTTTCAGCATAAAATCTGCATTTTTGTCGTTCATTTCTAATAAAATTAACGGTTTTAAATGATTTCAATATGAAGAATATTTTACTATTTTTATTTATTTGTTTACCATTTTTCAGTTTTAGTCAAATTGAAGCCAATCTCCTGGGTACTTGGTCTGATGACAGTTTGACACCGACGAGTTGGTTGGATAGTCGCTATAATGATGTTTGGGGAACGGTTATCAATGGACTGGAAATTGCCATTGTGGGCTCAACTGAAGGGGTGCATTTCATTGATGTAACAGACCCTACGAATCCTACGGAATTGGCTTTTGTAGAGGGAAAAGCAGTAGGTAACCAATTGGTGCATCGTGATTATCATAGTTATAATGGATTTTTATATACGGTGGCAGATGAAGGGCCGAGTAGTTTGCAAGTAATTGACATGAATAATTTGCCGGCATCTGTAGAGGTGATTTATGATTCCAATGAGCTGTTGGTACAATCGCATAATGTTTTTATTGATACCACCAACCAGATACTGTATGCTTGTAATGGCAATGGATTTGAATTGAAATTAATCGATATAACTGACCCTGCCAATCCGGTATCCCTGGCTTCTTATAATAGTGCGAGTTTGCCCGTTTCACAGATTCACGATATGTATGTTCGAGATGGGATTGCGTACTTAAATAGTGCATTTCAAGGGTTGTATGTGATGGATTTTACTGTGCCTACGATGCCCATTTTATTGGGGACAATGACGGACTATCCGCAGTCAGGTTACAATCATTCAGGGTGGTTATCAGATGATGGCGACCATTATTATTTATGTGATGAGACACATGGCATGGATGTGAAAACCGTTAGCGTGGCAGATTTATCGGATATTTCGGTAACAGCGTTGTTTAATGCAGAATCGAATAGTGAGCAAATTGCACACAATGCCATCGTCACAGGAGATTTATTATATGTTTCTTACTATTATGACGGCCTACAGGTTTTTGATGTTTCTGACCCAGACAATCCAGTTCGGAAGGCATTTTTTGACACTTTCGATGGCGTGAGTGATGGTGGGTATCAAGGGGCTTGGGGTGTTTATCCGTTGCTACCGTCGGGCAATATTTTATTGTCAGATATGAATAATGGTTTGTTTGTCATTGAAAATGTGGAAAATTTGGTAGATGTGACATTGAGTGCAAATGTAGATGAAATTGAAACTTGTCTCGGGAATGAATTTTCTTTTGAAATAACGCTTGGCAATGATTTTGATGAAAGCGGTGCAGACTTATCCATTTTAGGATTGCCATTTGGAGCGATTGTTTCTTATAGTAATAATCCTGCAATGCCAGGTGAAACTGTTACCATTACGATTTCAAATATTCAAACAGGTGGTGATTTTAATTTAGAAATTACTGCTATAGATGCTGATAATTCTAATACAAGTATGATTCCAATGATGGTTAGCGACGTGCCGACGATTGCGAATTTGAATGCACCAATAAATGAAGCAGTTAATGTTTCTTTGACACCAGAGTTTACGTGGGATGCGACGGATAATACTGATTTCTACACTATTCTAATCGCAACGGACGAAGCTGATTTTGACGGAACAACGTTGGTAAGCGAAGAGGTGATCAGTGCAGATTATACTTTAACAAATGAATTAGACCCAGGAATTTATTATTGGAAAATTGTCTCCGATGGAGGATGTGGACAGACGTCTTCCGATATTTTCACCTTCACAACCGAAGATTTCAACAGTATCAACCAGTTAGCAATAGCAGGTTTAAACATTTTCCCTAATCCTACAGCGGATGTTCTTTTTATTGAAATGAATGAATCCAATACAGCATTTCAAGCAGAAATTTTAAATATCCAAGGTCAAACGCTTTTCAAAGAAACATTACAAAATACGCAAAGTATCCATGTAGCTGATTTTCCAAATGGTGTTTATTATTTGAAAATTTCTAATGAGGAAGGCATTTTAACAAAGAAGATTATTGTAAAGTAACTGATTACAGTGTAAAATAAGTTTCTTTATCTTTTTTACAAAGGGATTTTCATCCTCAAGAACCCCACCCGCGTTGCCGCAGGCAACGCGATTGTTTTTATTGGAAGTCGCAAATTTGCAATTTTCTCCCTCCTGATAATTTAAAGAAACTTCCTTTACACTGTACTGATGTTATGCACCCGCTATATTCTAAATGAAATTAAATGCGGTGCAAAAAGTAATTTATTATTCCTGACAAAGCCGAAAATCTGGTGTGATAGCCACAGCGGATTTTCGGCTTCGTTCGGAATAATAAATAAAAAAAGAAATCGCTATCAAGCTTTTAGACCTAATAGCGATTAACAAAAATGTATCAGTAAATTATATATAGGAAAATGTAAAAAATTCTAATAAGGTTGATACGTTGCAATGATGGCTTGCACATCCGAATCTTGCATCAAACCTGGCATCAGGTCAAACAAAGAATCATGCATCGCAAAGTTTTCATCGAGAGCATCACCGAGCAAATACAACGCCTCTTTTCGACGTGCCATGCGGAACAAACAAACACTTTTACAGTATAAAAATGCCGTATCCACTGCATGAATTTCCGCTTCATCAAATAAATCCACAGCATCTTCATATCGCTCCTGTTCCATTAAAAAGAAGCCATATTTCAACCAATATTCATTTTGCTCAGGTGCAGCTTCTGTTGCTGCAATAAACAATGGTTCTGCTTTGCGATAATCACCAACTTGATAATACGCATCTGCTAACGCACTGTAATATTCTTCACGGCGGTCATCAATGCTACTGGCTCTTTTGAAAAATCCAATTGCCTTGTGCCATTGTTCATTTTTTGCATAACACTCGCCAATGTGATACCAAACTTCATCATTGTACGGATTCATCTGCGCTGTTTTTTCGTAGAATGTTTTCGCAATTACAGTATTCCCTAATTGCTGGTAACATTGCCCGATGCGCAGAAAAATATCTTCGTCTGGCTCAAAATGTACCAGAGTTTCCTGGTAGCAAGTCAACGCTTTTTGATAACTTTTCAGTTCGTAGCAAATCTCGGCACAATCTCGATACGCAAATTCAAATTTTTCATTGATTAGATAAGCGTATTCGTAAGCCTCAATTGCATCCGCGTAATTGCCATAATAAGCATACGCAGCACCCAAATTATACCATGCTAAGTAAGAATAAGGGTCTTCCTCCAAAATTCGTTCGTGTAGCTCAATGCTCTCGTGGTATCGCTTGGACAATTCCACACAAATCCACATCCGTTCCAGTGCATCTTTGCTCTGCGGATTTTCGTAAAGGGCAGCTTTCAAAGAGTAAAACATCCGTTCATGTTCCTCCATCGCTTCATATACAAGCGACTCATAAACGTAAATATTACTTAACTCTTTGGAATTTGCGCCTTCCTTGAGCCTCTCCAATAACTGGAGTGCTTCATCGAATAAATCGAGGGAAGTTAGTGCTTCAGAACGAAGCAAGGAAACGACAATGTCGTTGGGGGCGTACAATTCGGCTTGATCCAAAGCACCCATGGCATACTCCTCCTTATCAGACGCAATCAGCAGTTCCGCTTTGCGAATGTAAAAGTCGGCGGTAAAACCATATTGTGCAATCGCACAATCAGCCACGTCAATTGCTCGGTCAAGCAAATATTCCTCTTCGTAATAGTTGATTAATTTATTGTAATCACCTTCACTCAAAAAAACAGCGCCTGCAAAAGACATGTCCTCATACTTGGAGGCCAATTCGAAAATAGCCTGTCGGTCGTTAAAATTTCTATGACCCATAGCTCATGTTTGTTGATAATCTAAACCAAAGGTAAACTAATTATTTTCATGAAAACTAACGTTATTCACAAAATTTCACTACGAATGACGAAACGGTAGGTGTTTTTTAGGAAGCGGTCGTATTTAGCTAAAATTATAAAAATAAACAATTTATACAATTAATTTATTTGTAATTGTTAATATAACTTGTTTTTAAATACCTAATTGTATGTATAAAAACAAGTTGGCTAAAAAAAACGTCTCAATTCACAAAAAGGCCTATATATCACCGTCATTTTGGCGATTATCGAATGTTTCAAATAGGATGAGAGAATAATCAGTAATTTTAAATAATTTTCAAGCTACTTTTTTTTGAAAAATAGCGACTTGTAAAGCCATTTTTCAAAAAAAGCATCCAGAAAAATACCCTCCTTTATCAAGCATTGCCCGATAAAAATTACTAACAAAAAGACATAGGAAATAGAAAAATCAATGTAGGAAAGGGCTGCCCAAATTCCTGCTATAGCAAAAATTAGACAATAATAGTAGGTGTTGTACAGAATTGGTCTAAAAACCAAGCTGTTTTTTTTCGTTTGTAAATGTATGTTCATGGATGTTGTAGTTCGAAACGTCACCTCTCACAAAGAAAAACGACGCTACTTATTTAAAAATATTTACATGCAATAATTTTGCCATATTTTAAAAAACAGAAAGGAAAGTGCGAAAAAAATGCTTTTTTGATGGTTTTTGAGATAAAAAGTGGATTTTTGATTAAATAATTATTGTTCTTCTTCTAACTTTATCACTCGAACTGTTTCAATCTTTGTATCACTCACTAATTCTAAAATAAATTTATAACCATTCAACTCTAGTTCCGCACCTTGTTCTGGAATCGTCTCTGTAGTCATCACCAGATAGCCTGATAAGGTATGATATTCCCCATCTGGAAATTTTAAATGTTCATATTTATCATTCAGATAGCCAATTTCTAATCGCCCTGAAAAGAGGTATTCTGTTTCCGAAATTTCTTGTTCCAAATATTCTTCTTGGTCGTGTTCATCTTCGATTTCCCCAAAAATTTCTTCTAAAATATCCTCCAAAGTAATGATGCCTGAAGTCCCTCCAAATTCATCGACAACACAAGCGATACTCAACCGATTTTTAATAAAATGATTGAGCAAATTTCGCACTTTCATCACCTCCGGTACTACTGGAATATCGAGAATAATTTTTTTAATTGTCCTCGGTTCTTCTAACAATTGCTGATGATGCACATATCCCAGCACATTGTCAATATCGTCTTTATAAACAATAATCCGCGACAAACTGCTGTCTTTAAAAACCTGCAATAATTCACCAACATTTGCACTTACATCTATGCTCTCAATTTCCTTCCGCGGCACCATACACTCGCGGACTTTCACATGGCGCAGATTCAACGCTCGTTCAAATAATTCCGTATCAATGTCCTCTTCCGCCTCCGAAGTGACGCTACTTTTAACAAAGTTTTCTAAATCCAATCGCGTAAATGCGGCGTCTGCCTCCGTTATTTTGGCTTTGAAAACGTGTTTTAAAATAAAATTGGATAGATAAGTGGTAATACTGGCAGGAATGGTTAGTAAAAATTTAAACATCCGCAGCGGGTAAGCGAAGAAATACAAAATCCCATCAGCATAAAGTCGAAACAAAGTCTTGGGCAAAAACTCTCCGAAAATCAATACAATGATTGTGATGATAACTGTACTCATCAACAAAACAACGATTGGGTTGTCAAATCCTCGTTCCATTAGAAAAAGCTCCAGCGGCACTGTCATCAGCGTCGTAAAAGCGACCAACATGATATTATTCCCGACTAGTAAAACGCCCATAAATTCTGAAGGCTTCTCGTAGAATTCCGCAATGATTTTGCCGCGTCGTGTGCCCTTCTTTTTCTTCAATTCCACGATTAATTTACTCGCAGAAATGAACGCAATTTCTGTCCCCGAAAACAACGCAGATAGCAATAAAGTGAGTATGATAAATGTTAAAATCATATTTTTCAATAAGTGGCGGTGTACCAAATGTAATGCTATAATTCTTTAGCTATCATCAGTCCGTCCGC
>CAYUNA010000178.1:0-7896 GCA_964445895.1 uncultured Saprospiraceae bacterium
TAACAACTGATTACTTAGTGATTTTAACCGATTGCTATCCCATAAAAGAACGCGATTTATGCGATTTGGTATAATCCCATTTATATTAATTTTTGCCTTTCTACTTCCCGAAAATCTACAGGCACAAAGCTGTGGTTGCGCAAGTGAGGGAGACTGCCCCGTTACCATTTCTTCAGGAACTTCTTCAACTGTTTGCTACGAAGTAACGGACGCTTTCAACAATAATTTAGCGCTTCCCGGGCAAGGCGTTTGTGGTGTCAATATCAACTTTACCAATAGCAATATCGGGCAGCAGGTCATTACATTATGTTCCCCCGCAGGCGATTGTGTGGACCTCACGGGATCAGATGCACCGTGCGCTATCCCGACGATTTTTTCTAATTGGAATATCCTTTTTGTGCCTTGTGATAGCGTTCCTCACCCGGATACCCTGACGAATTGCAACTATCCATTGGTGTGGGACAATTGCCCCGATGATTGCGCTTGGGCGAATGCTTTTTATGATGGCAGTTATCAACCTTATGGCGGTTGTTTAGAGGATTTTGATTTTGGTCCGGTCAATGGGCAGTGGTGCATTACGATGGATAATACCAATAATTCTAATGGTGGTCAAATTGTTGATTTTGAGCTCACTTTTTGCGATGATTCAGGTTTTTTATGTTGTGATGCAGATGCAGGGTCATTGAGTTTTATCCCGGATTTATTGGCTTGTGAGAGTGATTCGAGTTTGTTATTAGACATATCACCAAATTATGGCGCGACCGAACCAGACCCCGACCAATACGGTTATTTATACCTCATTTCTCAAAATAATTCCATCATTGCTTACGAAGATTCTTTGGATTTTACAGATTACGATGCGGGGGATTACGAAGTTTGTGGTTTGTCTTATCTATATATGGATAGTTTGAGTATTCCCGAACCGAATACTGGATTGAATTCTGCGGTTTTAAACGATAATTTGGAAGGTGGAAGTCCACTTTTTTGCGGTGATGTCACCGATAATTGCTTTGATATCACGATTGCTGCACCAGTTCCTAATCAAATGATTCCTGCGACAATTTGTGAAGGCGAATGCTTTATGTTAGGGGATTCTTGTTTTGCAGAAAGTGGAAATTACACCTTGACTTTGACCTCTTTAAATGCTTGTGATACGACCGTGATTTTGGAATTAACGGTTTTGAATACAGACACCACTAATTTGGTGGAAACCATCTGTCTTGGCGAACAATTTGCCGTTGGGGATAGTCTTTATTTTGAAACAGGCATCTATGAGACCTTAGTGGAGTCTTCCCAAATGTGCGATAGCGTGGTATTCCTCGATTTGACCGTTTTAGAACCTCTGGAAACATCGTTAACGGAAATAATTTGTGAGGGCGAAACCTTTCCCGTCGGTAATAATTCGTATGCCATATCGGGAACTTACATTGATACCATTCCGTCTTTTGCCATGTGCGATAGCATTATTACTTTAGAATTAACGGTCATTTCCTTGACGGCAAACATTGATAATTCTGGTGAAATATCCTGTACCAATCCGACCTTAATTTTAGATGGAAACGGTTCATCTGAAGGTATAGGAATTACTTATAATTGGACGACTCCAAATGGTCAATTTACGGGCACGACTGACCAGATAACTGTCCAAATCAGTGACGGTGGAACGTATATTTTAAATGTTTCGCAGGACAACTGTACCGTCTCCGATACCGTCGAAATTACCGTAGCGGCTGACCTTCCAATTGCTGACGCAGGACTCCCCGACACCCTGAATTGTGTCGTTTCGAGCATTATTTTGGATGCCTCCAATTCGACAGCGACGGTTGGAAGTACCTTGACTTACAATTGGTTCAGCAACAACGGCTGTCCAATTTTAAATCCAACTACACCCATGCCGACGGTCGAATGTCCCGACCTGTTTTTTGTAGAAATTACGAATAGTAGCAATGGTTGTAAAGACACTGCTTCCGTTTTGATAATCGAAAATATTTTGCCGCCAATTGCCAACGCGGGGGTAGATACTGTTTTGACTTGTGTCAACAATTGTATTGAATTAAATGGAGAACAATCTACGCCACTTGCCGACCTTGATTTTAATTGGACAACAACGACTGGCAATATTAAAAATGGAGAAGATACCGCTAATCCGCAGGTCG
The DNA here is from genome assembly GCA_964445895.1 of uncultured Saprospiraceae bacterium. Lineage (GTDB taxonomy): Bacteria > Bacteroidota > Bacteroidia > Chitinophagales > Saprospiraceae > CAYUNA01. Next base: position 2,157 of record CAYUNA010000178.1, read on the forward strand.
ATTCAGATGGCGACTATCAATTAATTATCACCAATAATCAAAACTTTTGTATGGACACCGCTACGGTGAATGTGAGTTTCGACTTGGTGCTTCCCGAGGTAGAAATAAATGTTTCCCCGGCTGATACCCTGACGTGTCAAGATACCATTATTACTTTAAATGGCAATACCTTAAACTCCATTCAAAACATTGCTTACCAATGGAATGGTGGAATTTCAACCGGGCAAAACACAGCAACCGCCACTATTCAAAATACGGGCGAATACACCTTAATCGTCACCGATATTGATAATGGTTGTGTGGATTCCGCGAGCGTGACTATTTTTGAAAATATAGATTTTCCAGCCGTTGAAGCAGAGGGTATTCAAGGCACATTTTTAAATTGTATCAATGACACGCTAACACTTGGAAGTGAAACCAATCCAATGGGCAGCAATTTTACTTATTTATGGACAACTGACGGCGGTAGTTTTTTTCCAGCTGACAATATTCCTAATCCATTGACTGATACTGACGGTGACTATTTTTTAACCATCACCAACCTCGAAACAGGCTGTGCAACGACCGATACAGTCACGATTACTATCAATAATGAATTTCCAATCGCTGATATTACCAGCGGCAATGGGCAGATAAATTGTGTGGACACTACGTTTACATTGACAGCTTTTGACCCACCTGGTTTGACCCCTTGGTTATATACCTGGATGGTCGATGGTGAGGTGTTTGCAGAAGGACTCGAATTGTCTGAATTAACCGTCAATTTTCCAGATACTTTCTACCTTCAGGTCACCAATATTGACGGCAGTTTCTGTACGGCTTTTGATACGGCAATGGTTGTTTTGACAGTCACGCCACCCGAAGTTGATGCAGGAGAAGATGTATTTTTAGATTGTGATGATGCAACGGCAACCCTGAACGGTTCTTCCATAAATCCAGATTTAAGTTTTCAATGGATAGCCCCTTTTGACACCTGCATTTTGACCAATCCAATGGCATTGAATCCGACAGTAGAGTGTGAAGGTATTTACATCTTAGAAGCAACCGATAATGCGACCAGTTGTGTGGCAGTTGATACCGTTTTGGTTAGCATTGATATTGACAATTGTCTTCCTGAAGTGAACGCTGGTGTCGATACTTTACTGAATTGTATGACGGGCGATTCTGCATTGATTATCGCAAGCGGAACAATGGGTTTGAGTTACGATTATCTTTGGACAAATTGCAACGGAGAGGTACAAATGGTCACGGATGTTTTCAACCCTGTTTTTGGGGCAGGTTGCTATATTTTTACGATTACAAATACCAATTTTAACCTCTCTGCAAGTGATACGATAGAGATTGTTGCCGATACCATTTCTCCAATTGCCAATGCTGGTCCAGACTTATTTTTAAATTGTCCGGAACAAGAATCTTGTATTGTATTGGATATAGGCAACACATCCGCAGGCAATGATTTTATTTATGAATGGGGAACGGTCAATGGTACTTTTTGCAATGACCCTTCAGGTTTGAATATTGAAATAAATGGCATTGGCTTTTATGATTTAATTGTTACCGATACCACCAACGGTTGCGTAAGTGTTGACGCGATGACGGTGAATGCCGCCGGCGAATCCCCCATTGCTGATGCAGGTATAACGATGCAATTGGAATGCGGAATTGACACGATTACCTTGGACGGCAGCGGTTCATTTTTGCCCGCAGATACTGAGATTTGCTGGTTTTCAAATTCGGGCACTATCCTTAGCGGCAAAGCAACATTGACACCGATTGTAGAAGGTAGTGGCGTAACAGACACATTTTTTATTACATTAAACAATCCAAATAACCTCTGTACAGATACTGCTTTTGTAGAAATTTTAGCCGCAGAAGGCTGTTTTCCAACTTGCGGAATTTTGCCACCGTTATCTCTAACTTGTGACCGTGATACCGTTTGCATAGATACCATTGGTACCTCCGCAGGTGCAGATATTTGTTATTTGTGGACACCAATTGGCGGTACAGGCGGCCCAGTTGTGGGCGAAGATACACTGGCAACAGCGTGTGTAACGGTAGCTGGTTTTTATGAATTGGCAGTAACTAAGAAAGTAAATGACGCTCAATTTACCACCACTTGTCAGGTGCAGGTAATGGAAGAAATTGATGCCCCAATTGCGGATGCAGGCGATACTCAATTTTTGACCTGTGCCGATACTTGCCTCACTTTGAATGGAACAAATTCTGCAATAAACGCCACCTATTTATGGACTACCCTTGCCGGAAATATTAAGAGTGATGAAACAACTTTAGAACCGCTTGTCAACGAATCGGGTACTTATACTTTAACGGTAACGAGTTTGGAAAATGGCTGTACTGCCACAGACAATGTCCTGGTAGATACCGATTTTACTACACCCGAAATTTTTAATATTCCAGAAGAAGTGATTGGTTGTTCTGGGCAAACGGTGTTGAATGCAGACGCAACGACTTCAGGTGTCACTTACCAATGGACAACGATAGACGGCAGTATTTTTACAGGGCAAAATAGTTTGAATCCCATTGTGACGCAGGCCGGCGAATATTGTTTGACCGTGACTGATATTGGTAGTGGTTGTACAATTACGGAATGTACAATGGTAGAATTGGATGGAAATTTACCAACGGCGGACGCAGGTGAGGATGTGTTTTTTACCTGTTTGGAAACAAATTTTACATTGCAAGGCACGAGTACAGGACAAAATATTTTAACGACAGTCTGGACAGGCCCTTGCATTATTGGAAGTGCAAATTCACCGACGATTATGGTCGATTGCCCAGGCGTTTACACCTATACCGTGACTGATAACAATGGCTGTCAAGGCACAGATAATGTCGAAGTATTACAAGATGATTTGTCACCAACTACCGATGCTGGACTTGACCAAACGTTGACTTGTGACACCTTAATGGTAGAATTAAACGCGACCAATTCGATGTCCAATAGCATCAATCCGCTAGCTGGTAACTTGAGTTATTCCTGGTCAAATACGAATGGTGGAGTCTGTGCGAATATTGATTCTGCCACGCCAACCATTTGCGCAGGTGGCATATACACTGTTACTGTGACAGATGATTTGACGGGCTGTACCGCAACGGATGAGGCCGAAGTTTTTGAGTTAATTAGCATTCCTCAAATCAATGTTTCGCAAGATACTACGCTGACTTGCATCCGCGATACAGCAATTATCAGTGGCATCGGCAGCAGCACCAACGCACCGTTTATTCACCTTTGGGAAACGCCAAATGGCAATATCAAATCCAATCCAAATAATCTCGACATTTGCGTAGATGCTGACGGGATGTACATTCTGACAGTACAAGATACCGCAAGTGGTTGTACGATTGCGGATACGGTTTTTGTCGTTATGGACATCAATTCACCGACTGCTGCAATTGATACGCAGGAAGGTTTAACCATTACTTGCGGCACACCAATAGTGACGATTGATGGTAGCATTTCTACACCAACCGACTCTTTATCTTTTTATTGGGAAACGGTGGATGGCAGCATTATTTCAGGTAATGAAAACCCATCAATTATGGTGGATTCCGCAGGCACTTACTTTTTAGAAGTCACCAATATTAGAAATGGTTGTACTGATTGGACGACTTACTTTGTGGACGAGGATTTTGAGCAACCCACACTTGATTTTGCACCACCACCAATGATTACTTGTGTAGAAACGGAGGTGCAATTAGAAGCCTTACCGCCCGATAATCAACCAATCTATTCTTTTCTATGGACCGGACCAGTTGGGAGTATTGTTGATGAAGACACCGCTACCCCGACGGTGAATCAAGCCGTCAACTACTCGGTGACAATTACCAATAATATCAATGGCTGTACCAACTCTGGGATGGTTTTGGTGGAACAAAATTTGACTGCCCCAATTGCAGAAGCAACTACCTTTGGCGATTTGGATTGTATAGAAACAACAGCGGCAATTTCTGGGGACGGTTCTTCGACGGGTGATTTCACTTATTTATGGACAACCAATTCGGGGGGAAACATTCAAAATCCAACTGATTTAAATACGGAAACCAACGCACCTGGCTGGTATTTTATCGAAGTTACTAATAGTGAAAATGGCTGTACTGCCACCGACTCGACCGAGGTGATTGCTTCGGCAATTCCGATAACGGGCGTCTTGGCAGAAGTGGACGACCCTGACTGTTTGGGCAACTTGGGTTTCATTCGGATAGATAGTGTTTTAGGGGGAGAAGCACCATATGTTTATGCGATTGAGGGAAAAGATTTTAGTCAAATTAATCAATTTAATTCACTCGTACCTGGTAGTTATTTGATTGAAATTGAAGACGCCAATGGTTGTACTTTTGAGACAACATTTATCATCAATCCACCAACAGAAGTTGAAGTTGATTTGGGGTTAGATTTAGAAATTAATTTTGGTGACACCGCACAACTGGAGGCATTAATCAATATTCCATTTGATGAAATTGATACCGTGATTTGGGCACCGCTACCGAATCCAGATTGTCCGCTATGCCTCATTCAAGGCATCAAACCTTTGGAAACTACCACTTATTCCATTCGGGTAATTGACGAAGATGGCTGTCAGGATTTTGATAAAGTCATTGTTTTTGTAGATGAACGTCCTCATGTTTTTGCACCCAATATTTTCTCTCCAAATGGCGATGGCGAAAATGAATTTTTCTATCTACAAACAGATGAAACAATTCTATCTATCCCAAGCTTAATGATTTTTGACCGCTGGGACAATATGGTCTTCCACAGAGAAGATGCTTTGCCAAATATTCCCGACGCGGGGTGGGATGGGAAGTTTTTAGGCAAGACGATGAATCCACAAGTTTTTGTTTTTAAGGCAGAAGTAGAGTTTGCGGATGGACGTGTGGAAGTGATTTATGGGGATTTTGTGTTGATGCGGTAGCGTTCCGTTCAGGGTTCCACATTCGGGTTCTGAGTTCCGAACCGTGAACTTCAGAACTCAGAATCTGCTCCCTACGCTCTTTCCCACTTCCGCCACAACTTATTCGATTGTTTCATAATGTTATAAAATGGTCGAATCCAATAATTGCGGTGACCAAAACCACCCGGTGCGCCTTTCATTCGACGAGCCATCAAGATTTTTTTAGTTGAAATATCAAAGAAAGTCAACCACACAAACGCTGCTTCTTCGGACTTACTCAGTGATTCGACAATGAACACCATGCCCAATCCTTCCTTTTGTCGTTCGCTATCGTACTGACTAATAATGTCTATCAATTGTTCTTTTTCGATAGCATAACTTCGCTCAATCACGATGCTATCCAGCCTAACTGCCGCATTACGCTCAGTGACAATGCCATAATCATATTCGACGATATTTTTATTATAATATTTTTTGATGTTGTATTTACTGCGTTCAGAAAATAGCATGCTATTCCATTTTTCAAAATAATACGTTTGCAAAATATCAATGTCGGGAAAAGTCTCTCGCCCAATTATTTTCGCATTGGAATAATCAATACCGAAGAAGACAATTTCATCATCGTTGAAGATGTTGGAACGTGTTTTTTGTGCATCAGCAGTTATCAAAAAAGTACAGAGCAGAAGAGTCGTGAGTAACGTTTTCATGTAGTCATTTTTTTATTATAATAAATGGGTTTGGAATTTTAACAGTCGGTTATTTTTTACAAACTCCCTTGGTACTATGTAACAAAAGTTTCTTTAAATTATCAGGAGGGAGAAAATTGCAAA
>CAYUNA010000179.1:0-1596 GCA_964445895.1 uncultured Saprospiraceae bacterium
AATATGCAACTAAATATTCAAGATACTTTCAATCAGGAACTACCCGCTGATCCTATCAAAAAACAATCGCGACGACAAGTAGAGAAATCTTGCTTTTCCTATGCTACCCCGCGTGTGCCGAGTGCGCCGGTGTTGGTACACGCGTCGGAGGAAGTAGGCAAATTACTGGGTTTGACGGCGGCAGATTTGCAGTCAGCGGATTTTTTGCAGGTGTTTTCTGGTGCAAAAGTTATGGATAATACCAAGCCTTATGCGATGTGTTATGGTGGTCATCAATTTGGGCATTGGGCAGGACAATTGGGAGATGGTCGAGCGATAAATTTGACGGAAGTTGAGCATGACGGAAAGCGTTGGGCATTGCAACTGAAAGGCGCCGGTGAGACGCCCTATTCGCGAACAGCGGATGGCTTAGCGGTATTGCGTTCGTCGATTCGGGAACATTTGTGTAGCGAGGCGATGTATCATTTAGGTGTACCAACAACGCGGTCATTATCGCTGATGTTGACAGGTGACGAAGTAATGCGCGATATGATGTACGATGGAAATCCTGCTTATGAAAAAGGGGCGGTGGTTTGTCGAGTTGCGCCGTCGTTTATTCGATTTGGAAATTTTCAAATATTTGCTGCACGGCAAGATGTGGATACGATGCGAACGCTGACGGATTTTACGATTCGCCATCATTTTCCAGCTATCAAAGAAGGAACAAAGGAAGGTTACGCAGACTTTTTTGCGGAAGTAGCCAAACGGACACTGAAAATGGTCATCGACTGGCAACGTGTCGGCTTCGTACATGGCGTGATGAATACCGATAATTTATCAATTTTGGGCTTAACGATTGATTATGGACCCTACGGTTGGTTGGAGGGATATGACCCGGATTGGACGCCGAATACCACCGATTTGCGAGAAAAACGCTATCGCTATAAAAATCAGCCGAATGTCGCACTTTGGAATTTAGTACAATTGGCTAACGCGATTTATCCATTAATTGAGGATGCCAAACCGCTGGAAGATGCGCTACATCAGTATCAGGTTGATTTTGGAAAACAGTATTTAAATATGATGAAAAGCAAGATTGGCCTGTTTGAAAAGCAAGAAATTGATGTGCAAATTATTGAGCAACTACAAACCGTTTTACAATTGACGGAAACAGATATGACGCTGTTTTTTAGAGAATTGGCTAATTTTAAAAAGAAAGCTGAAATTGATGAAGAAGGTACATTTTTAGACGTAGTAAAAATCGCTTTTTACAAACCAGAAGAATTGGACGAAGACGTTTTAAAAGAATGGCATGATTGGTTTGGTTTGTATAAAAATCGTCTACAAAAAGAGTCACTGACGGATGCAGAACGGGCACAAAAAATGAATACCAGCAATCCAAAATACGTGCTGCGCAACTATATGGCACAAGTGGTGATTGATGCCGCGGATAATGGAGATTTTTCTGTAGTTTCAGAGTTGTTTGAATTGTTGAAGCAGCCGTATTCGGAGCAAAAAGGCATGGAAAAGTGGTATGCAAAGCGGCCAGAATGGGCGAGAGAGAAGGTTGGGTGTTCAATGCTGAGTTGTAGTTCTTAGTAGACTTTAGGAATGAGG
>CAYUNA010000179.1:1696-7860 GCA_964445895.1 uncultured Saprospiraceae bacterium
TAAAAATTGCTATTAAATCCCACTACCATTACAGACACTCGATTTCCCAAATTGTCCAATGGCTCTCCCAAACTACCCACCAAAAATATGGCAAAACCAGAAATTATCAACTCCAATTGCCAGCTTTCTTGCTGTAAAGATTCGAGCCATTTGGAAAGTTTTGATGTATTGTTTTCTGACATAGTTTTACAATTTTCGCCGTAAATATAGCGATTTTCCCTACCTTCGCCGCACAACAAAACAAAAAAAATCACTCATCCAATCTATGGTTTATTATATTTTAAAATACGGGATGAAAGTCGCATTTCGCGTCTACTTCCGGAAGGTTTATTTCACCAATACTCATAATTTACCGAAAGCAGGCCCAGTACTGATGACCGTTAATCATCCAACCGCCTTTACCGAACCTGCTATTATCGGCGTACTATTCAAACGTGATATTCACTTTATTTTGAAAGGCAACATGTTTTCAACACCATTTTTGAAATGGTTTTTGAATGAGATGAAAATGATTCCAATTTTTCGGCTACGGGATGGCGGCGGCTTTTCCAGCTTGCGCCAAAATACGGAAACCATGGAAACCGTTAATCGAAAATTGACCGAAGGTGAGATTATATTAATCCTCGCAGAAGGCGTTCGTAAGGATGAAAAACGATTGCGACCGATTCAAAAAGGAGCAGCACGAATGGCATTTAATTATTTGGAAACGACCAAACGTGACGATTTAGCGATTGTCAACGTGGGCGTCAATTACACCGAAGCCACCAAATATCGCTCAGATTTGATGATGGATGTCTCTCCCCCGATGTGGTTGAAAGATTACGAGGAATTACACGCCGAGCATGACCGTAAAGCCATCAATAAACTCACCAAAGATATTGGAAAAGGATTGTTGGAACGGGTCATTCACATCAAGCAGGAAGCGGATGATACGTTGGTGAATAATTTACTGGATTTTAATCGAAATAATCGAAAAGAAGGCGCTTTTCCGATAGTTGATAGAAATAACGAAAAACCGTTGCAGGAAGAATTGGCAATAGCACAGAAAGTGAATGAAATGGAGGACGCAGATAAAGAAAGTCTACGCAAAAACGTGAATGAGTATTTGCAAAAATTAAAAGAATTGAACCTCGATGACTTTGGGGTAGCACAACCCGAAGCAGCTAATTTTGGCAGATTGTTGTTCATTTTATTGGGTGCAATTCCTGCTTTATTGGGCTTGTTAATCAATTGTCCTCCAATTTTATACACGAAGAAATTTGCTAAAAAAGTTGCCAAAACACCAGAAGATTATGCGTCTTATCGTGCGCCGATTGGTTTGATTTTTTACTTCTTTTATTGGTTGATTTTATTGATTCCCCTGGCGATTTTTTGTGGCTGGATAGGGGTTGGAATTTGGGCAATATTGCCATTTTTAGGATATTTCTATGTTGTTTGGAGTGAACGAAAAGAGGAGTGGAAATGGGCGAAGAGATTTAAGGGACTCAAAACAGAAGAACGGGAAAGGTTATTCAAAAAACGGGCGGAAATATTGGGTATTTAAAAGTTTCCGAAATTTGCAGAATACTAAAGTTTCTAAAACTTTTGTATTTTTTTAGAAACTTTCCGGAACTTGCAGAATACAAAAGTTTTAGAAACTTTTGTATTTTTTTTTAGAAACTTTCGTATTTAAAAAAAATAAATCAATGCAAAAAATTAACCTTTTTCTTCTCCTTATCCTTAGTTTTTTCGCTTGTCAAAATGCGCAACCTGAAAAAATTATTGACTTAGAACCAATTGCATTAATTCCGCAGCCTGTTTCTTTAGTAAAAAATGAGGGTTACTTTCAAATTGATGGAAATACTAAAATATCAGGAAGTGAAATATTTTCAAAGGAAATAGATTTATGGTCATCTTTATTCGAAAATAAATTGAATGGTTCTAAGCAATCAACCGAAGGCAACGAAATCAATTTTATTTCAAAAAATGAAATTGAACATGAGTCGGGTTATGAAATAAAAATACTTCCTGACCAACTCGTAGTTTACGCTAAGAGTGCAAAAGGTATTTTTTATGCTACCCAAACCTTGCGACAACTCAATCAAAACGGCACTTTCCCCTGCGTTGAAATCAAAGACCAACCACGCTTCTCGTATCGCGGAATGCACCTCGATGTTGCCCGTCATTTTTTCGATGTGGATGATGTAAAAAAGTACATTGATTTATTGGCATATCATAAATTCAACCGTTTTCACTGGCACTTGACGGAAGACCAAGGCTGGCGCATTGAGATAAAAAAATATCCCAAATTGCAGGAAATTGCGGCCTATCGAAAAGAAACCTTAATTGGGCATTACAGCGACCAACCACATCAATTTGATGGCAAAAAATATGGTGGATTTTATACCCAAGAAGAAATAAAAGAAGTGGTCAAATACGCGCAAGACCGCCACATTACCATTATTCCAGAAATTGAAATGCCAGGACATTCACAGGCAGTTTTGGCAGCTTATCCAGAATTTGGTTGTGTAGATAAAAAATATGAAGTCGCCACAAAATGGGGTGTTTTTGAAGATGTTTATTGTCCAAAAGAGGAGACTTTTCAGTTTTTGGAAGATGTGTTGACAGAAGTGATGGCCTTGTTTCCATCGAAATATATCCACATTGGCGGTGATGAATGCCCAAAAACACAGTGGAAAGAATCTGCACTTTGTCAACAACTAATTCGCGAAAAAGGATTGAAAGATGAGCATGGTTTACAAAGTTATTTTATTGGTCGAATGGAGCAATTTTTAAATAAAAACGGGCGGCAAATTATTGGTTGGGATGAAATTTTGGAAGGTGGACTCGCACCGAATGCGACTGTGATGTCATGGCGTGGTGAGGAAGGTGGCATCGAAGCGGCGAAGCAAAAACACGATGTCGTAATGACGCCAACGACCTACTGTTATTTGGATTATTATCAATCACAAAATGAGGCTGAACCGCTAGCGATTGGTGGCTTCTTGCCCTTGAAAAAAGTCTATAATTACGAACCAATTCCCGAAGAGTTGACGGCAGAAGAAGCTCAATATATTCTGGGGGTGCAAGGCAATGTTTGGACAGAATATATGCCGACAATGGAGCAAGTTTTTTACATGGCGTATCCTCGGGCGTGTGCGTTGGCGGAAGTTGGTTGGTCTCCTAAAAGCACGAAGGATTATGCTGGTTTTACAAAGCGATTAATGCCGCATTTAAAACGATTGCAAGCCTTAGGAATTGAGCCTGCCAATCATTTATTTGAAGTAAAAATGGAGGTCGAAGCTGGAACGGGCGAAGGCGTTTTTGTCAATATTTCTAATGAATCGGGCATCGGAGAATTGCATTTTTCAACAAATGGGACTGCACCTACAATGGATGCCTTAATTTTTGAAAAGCCGATTAAAATCGATGAAAACACCACACTGTCTACGCAAGCATTTGTCAAAGGACAACCGCAAGGTCAGGTTAAAACGATGACTTTTGATTGGCACAAAGCAGCGGGTAAAAAGATTGAATTCACACATTTGCCACATCCAAAATATAGCGGCAACGGTATCGGTTCGGTCGTCAACGGCGTGCAAGGTAGCAGTGAACGATACGGAGATGCGGAGTGGTTGGGATTCGATGGAAAAAATGCAGAAATGGTAATTGATTTTGGAAAAGTAGAGACGTTTAATTCCTTAAAAATGCGCTTTTTCAAAGGAGAAGGACAATGGATTTATTTGCCAAAAGACATAACGGTGAGTATTTCTGAAAATGGTGAAAAATTTCAATCGGTTGTTTCAAAAAATGGAATTGAAACGGATGGGAAAATCGCGGAAACAACAATTAAATTAGACGCTACTAAAGGACGATTTTTAAAAATAAAGGCAACTAATTTTGGAATTATTCCAGATGGCGCGCAGGGGGCAGGAAATCGGGCTTGGTTGTTTTTGGATGAGGTGGTGGTGGAGTAATTTTAGAATAGACTTTATGAATGAATTTGAGTGAGTATCGAATTTTCAAGGTAGAGGTTTCAAAAGATTGTCTGGCCGAACGCAGCCTGAAATATTCTTTTTAGATGGAGCAAAAACCGCATTTTTTCTTAATAAAATACGGTTTTTGCTCCGTCTTTAGCATTTAATTTCTTTTGGGCTTTGTCCCCCCTGTTTTCAAATCTCGCGCCAACCAATCAAAAAATACCCGTTGCCACAAAATCCCATTCTGCGGCGTCAACACCCAATGACTTTCATCTGGAAAATACAAAAATCGCGATGGAATGTCCTGTAATTGTGCCGCGTTGAATGCTTGCATTCCCTCGCCTATTGGCACACGAAAATCCTTCTCTCCATGAATTACCAAAATAGGTGTGTCCCAATTACCAACGTACTTGTGTGGACTGAATTCTTTGTAACTTTTCGGCGCATCTTTCTCCCAATACGCTCCGCCAATATCCTGATTGGCAAAAAATGATTCTTCTGTGCTGCCATACCAACTTTCCAAATTAAACAAGCCACAATGCGACACAAAAGACTTGAATCGTTTGTTGTGATTGCCTGCCAACCAGTAGACAGAATAGCCGCCATAACTTGCACCAACCGCACCTAATTTATCTTCATTCACATACGGTTCTTTTTTCACCGCATCAATTGCCGATAATAAATCTTGCTGTGCCTGACCACCCCAATCGCCACTAATTTCTTCATTCCATGCCGTTCCAAACCCCGGTAATCCCCGTCGATTTGGCGCAACGATAATGTAATCATTCGCTGCCATCATTTGAAAATTCCAACGATACGACCAAAATTGAGACACCTGTGACTGTGGTCCACCTTGACAATACAACAAGGCAGGATATTTTTTACTGGAGTCAAAATCTGGCGGATAAATCACCCAAACCAACATATCTTTTCCGTCCGTCGTTTTAACGGTTCTACTTTCAACTTTCCCCATTTTTGTCTTCGCCAGTTGGTCGGTATTCGTGAAGGTAATCTGTCGCGCTTTACCACTTGCCAGACCTACATTAAAAATTTCGTGCGGCATACTCATCGTTGCTTTGGTCGCCACTAATGAATTTCTCGTCACTTCAAATCCGTAAAAATTATGTTGCCCAATCGTGATTTGACTTGGTTGTCCACCACTCAAATTAACTCTAAACAACTGCTGTGTCCCCTGCGTTTCTGAAGTAAAAAACATCGCTTGTCCGTCCGCCGACCACTGCGCGCTGTGTGCGTTAAAGTCCCAGCCTTTCGTCAATTCCTTAGTCTCTTTTGTATCAAAATCCATCACCATAATGCGGTAACGGTCACTTTCATAACCATCTTTTTCCATACTCGTCCAAGCCAACATTTTACCATCAGGAGAAAAGACAGGATCTAAATCGTAACCTTTATTCCCTTTAGAAATATTGGTCGTTTTTTTCGTTTTCAAGTCATAAACGTAGACATCAGAATTGGTACTCACCGCATATTCCTTACCTGTCAATTTCTTACTCACATAAGCAATTTTTTGACCATCAGGCGACCAATTTACCTGTTCCAATCCACCAAACGGACTCAGCGGCGTATCGAATGGTTCGCCAATAATATTCTCTCCCATATCGCTCATTTCCCCCTCACGATATGGCGCAACAAAAACATTTGAATAGTTTTCATCCTCCCAATGGTCCCAATGCCGATACATCAAGTCATCAATAATTCGCGCATCTGCTTTCGGCAAATCCGGGTAAATTTCTTGCGTTGTTTGCTTATATTTCACATCCTGAATGTACAAAATATGCGACATTTTCGGCGAGTATTTAAATCCATTCACCTTAAAGGTCGAAACCTGTACCTGGTCACTGCCATCTGGATTCATTTCCCAAATATAACCACCTCGCAGATAGCCAATTTTTTGACCATCGGGTCTAAATTGCGCTCCACCTTCACTTTCTGGCGTATTGGTCAATTGCCGGGGACTATTCTTATCCCTGCCATTTTTATCTACCAAAAACAGGTCACGGCTGCCCTTGTTTTCTGCAATATTATAATTAGTAATACCGTATAAAACAGTCTCACCGTCGGGTGCGACATCGTATAAAGAGACGCGACCAAATGACCAAAGACCTTCAGGTGTTAGCCGTTCTTGAGCAGTCATTAGAGTGACGATGCAGAGTAAGAATGTGGTTAGAAAATGTTTTTTCATGC
>CAYUNA010000180.1:0-2336 GCA_964445895.1 uncultured Saprospiraceae bacterium
TAAAGTCTAATAGAAGCGCATAAGTAACGTGTTATATACACATCAACGCTAACCCAATAAAAAAGCCCCTTTCCAGTGGAAAGAGGCTTCGTTTTTAGTTGGTTCAGATTCGGTCTCTGATTGATTAATTTTTTATTTTAAAATCTAAGGAATGCGAAATAAATAACCTTCGATTCTTTAATTCGCGTTCCTAAGTTCGTAGCAGCAGTTAAAATTTTAAAAACTTAACGGCTTTGCTATCCTTTTCCCCTACAATTCTCAAATAGTAGTATCCATTATTGAATTGATTGACATTGATAATGGCTTGATTTTGCGCAGTATCTGTATTTTCGATGACTTGTTGGAAAACAACTTTTCCAGTCAAATCAAAAATCATCAAGGAAGCCGTACCGACCGTTGGCAATTGATAATCAACCGTCAATTCATTGCTTACTGGATTTGGATAAACCGCCAATTTAATATTTTCGACCATCTCTGCGGGCACTTCATTTTGTACACCGTTGGTAGGATTATTACCGACAAAATCCATCGCTTCATTACTATCAAAAATCGTTGGATTCAAATCAGTACAACCTGAAATCGTTATATCATCAAGATATACCCAATCCGCATTTCCAGAAGCATCACACCGGAATCTAATGACCGTGTTGTTGGTGAATGGTCCCTGGATGGTTACGGCATCAAACTCTCGAACACCATTTTCAAATTCATCGCCCCGATTCCACTCTTCCACCGTTGTAAAAAACTGTCCACCGTCAGTAGAAATTTGCAACCAAAAGTCTTCGTTCGCATTATCCATACTGCGGGTGATATAAGTGAAATCGACCGTTACTTCTTCGAAAGAAGCTAAGTTCAAAAGGTCTGTCGTCATAGTAGAAGTATTGGTATTGTCTCGCAAACGCACGCAATAGTTACCAGAGTTGGCATAATTTGCATCGTTTGCGCTTCGTCGACAATCCGAACCACCGTCGTTCCAGATGCCCCAGCCATTTTCAAAATCATTGGTATTGATGATTACATTGGAACAATCACTACCGCCGTTGTCTTCAGAAATACTGACTGTATAATCTTCAACTTCACCGTAAGAAAAGGTTTCACAAGGAGTTGGTATTCCACCCCATTTCATCGCAATACGCATACGGGTTTCCCCTAAACTTGCCTCCATTGGAACCTGAATTGAGCCATTTACAGTCGTCGTTGATTCTGTTTCAAATACTGTTTCTCCGTTGTCATCAAAGTCTCCATCTTGGTTGAAATCAATCCAAATCCGCCAAACCTCGCTATAAACAGTATTGTTAAATCCAGGTGTCAATGAGATAGCAACTGAGCCTCCTTGTGTCAATTCTGCTACTAAACCTGTGAAGTCTGCATAACCATTATTATTTCCACTTGAATTGTTGACATTTCCAACTATTACATTTTCAATCCATTCGTAATTGGTATTTGTCCCTGAAGAAGCACAATAATCTTCTACTGGAGGCGTCACGTCTTTAACAACAAAATTACCTTCTGTTTTACACCCATTGGCATCAGTTACGGTAACCCAGTAAACGGCTGGAGTTAAGTTATCAATCGTCTGCGTTGTTTCTTGTGTATTCCAGAGGTAGGTGTAAGGAGACGTTCCTCCATTTGGAATGGCAGTTGCTGAACCATTGTTTCCACCATTAGCATCCGTACCTGTCATCGAGACACTCAACGGCTGTGGCTCAAAGATTTCGACATTGCCCGTTGCGATACATCCATTTCCATCAGTAACGGTGACGCTATATTGACCTACTGTCAAACCTGTTATGGTTGCACCATTATCGTTGTTTGACCAATTAGTGATGTATGGTTGTACGCCACCACTGACTATTACACTTGCTGTTCCATCTGCCTCATCGAAGCAAGACACAGCTGTACCGATTGTTTCAATATTTATTCCTGAGGTAGCATTAACCGTTGTAGAAGCAATGCCTGTACATCCGTTGGCATCTGTTGCCGTGACCGTGTATACTCCAGCAGTCAAATTTGAAATTGTTGCGCCAGATTGGTTGTTGCTCCACAGGTAGGTAATTGTGCCAATGCCACCGTTTGCAGAAGCTGTGGCAGAGCCATCACCGCCCGCGCAACTTTCGTCAGTTGCAGTAGCTGATACTTGAATATCTGACCCCGTTTGTCCAACTTGAACCGTCGCTTCTCCTGTACATCCATTCGAATCAGTTGCGGTTACAGAATATACACCCGGAGCAAGGTTTCCAATGGTAGCACCTGTTTGGTTGTTGTTCCAAATATAAGTGTAGCCACCTGAACCTCCGTTTGCGGAAGCCGTCGCTGTACCATTATTACTATCACAA
>CAYUNA010000180.1:2436-7808 GCA_964445895.1 uncultured Saprospiraceae bacterium
CACCTGAACCTCCGTTTGCGGAAGCCGTCGCTGTACCATTATTACTATCACAAGTCGCATCAGTCGAAGTGGTGCTTACTTGTACCGTTGAGCCAGCTTGTCCAACTTGAACTACCGCTTCTCCTGTACATCCATTCGAATCGGTTGCGGTTACAAAATATACACCCGGAGCAAGGTTTTCAATTGTAGCACCTGTTTGGTTGTTGTTCCAAATATAAGTGTAGCCACCTGAACCTCCGTTTGCGGAAGCCGTCGCTGTACCATTATTACTATCACAAGTTGCATCAGTCGAAGTGGTGCTTACTTGTACCGTTGAGCCAGCTTGTCCAATATTAACTGAGCCAGTTGCTGTACAGCCATTGGCATCCGTAGCCGTAACGCTATATGTACCTGGCGCTAAGCCGTCAATGGTTTGACCAGATTGATTGTTGCTCCAAGTGTAGTTGATATTGCCCGTTCCGCCAGAAGAAGTCGCTGTCGCCGTACCATTATTTGTACCACAAGAGGCATCATTTCCGGTAACACTTACTTGCATGGTTGAGCCAATTTGATTGACTTGCACGGTAGCAGAACCCGAACATCCACTCGCATCTGTTGCCGTAACTGAATAAGTGCCTGGGGCAAGGTTACCAATCGTTTGACCAGTTGCATTATTGCTCCATGTGTAAGTGATGTTACCTGTACCGCCAGCAGCAGAAGCCGTAGCCGTTCCATTATCAGATTCACAATTAGAATTGGTTGCGGTTGCAGTTACAGAAAGATTAGATCCAGTTTGACCAACTTGAACCGTAGTTATCTCTGAACATTGATTGCTATCAGTAGCTGTCACAGTATAAGTACCTGGCGTCAAACCTGTTATGGTTGCACCACTTGCATTATTGCTCCAGGAATACGTAACATTACCTGTGCCACCGGAAGTACTTGCAGTCGCAGAACCATCATCACCACTACATCCTGCATCTGTTGCAATAGCTTCCAAACCTAAAGCAGCTGGCTCTGTGATTGTTACAGAACCCGTTACCGAACATTGATTATCATCAAAAACAGTTACGGTATAAGTGCCTGCTGCCAAATTATTGATACTTGCACCAGAGGCATTATTACTCCAGGAATAAGAGAAATTTCCAGCGCCACCCGAAGCATTTGCGGAAGCTACTCCTGTGTTGTCGCCATTACAATTTAAGTCTGTTCCTGTTAACGTAAGAGAAATCGCTGGCGGTTGTCCAACAGTTATGGAAGTTGTTGCTGTTGTATTTCCATCATCAACAGTTACGGTATAAGTACCCGCTGCCAAGCCTGAAATACTAGAACCAGAGGCATTATTACTCCAGGAATAGGTATAGTTGCCCGTGCCACCCGAAGCGGTTGCGGTTGCAGTACCGTCTTGTCCACCATTACAAGAAGCATCCGTTGCAGAAGCGGTAACGACCAATGGGTTGGTAGTAGTTGGTTCAAAACAAATACCTAATTCCCAATTGTCTAATGAACCACCATCCTGGTTTTCATCATCTGTAATGGTCATCGTCCAAGTACCATTTAAATCTTCTCCATCAAATGCTGACAATAGCTCATTTGGTTGATAAACACCACCGTCAGTTGCCGGACAAGGAATATCGGTATAAGCGTCATTGGCTTCATCATCCAAATTAAGTTCAATATTATTTTGTTGTCCACAAATCTGGTCAATAACGGTTACTGTAGTTCCTTCAGGGCTAGTGATAGAAACCGTCAAATCTGCCGTCCAAGAATGCTCAATATCCAAATTGGTCACATTGACATCCGTAATCGTTCCTGCATCTGCAATATTGAGCGTCGAAGTAATCGTTGGTGTTCCATTGGCAGAAATACTAATTGGAACGTCCGTTGCGACGTAAGTATTACAAGTCTCGTTGGCAGTTGTAAATGAAAATGCGCCAGAAAAACTTCCTGTTCCACAATCACTTGTTCCTCTAACTCTCCAAAAATATTGCGTGTTCCCCATCAATGCCGGAGAAACGGTATAACTCGTTCCACTTACATTGGCACTAGCTACTAAGGGTGAAAAGTTTGGATTGGTAGAAACTTGTACATCGTAAGAAGTCGCGCCAGGTGAGGCAGTCCACGTTAAATTGGGAGAACCCGAAACGCCCGTTGAGCCATTCGCCGGACTTGTCAAGGAAATCGCTCCCGGCGCACCAGCGGCTACCGTCAAAGTGACCTGCTCTGATTTTGTTCCTGTTGACCCCGTTGCATTAATGGTAATCGTATAAGTCCCTGGTGCGACTGCTCCAGTATTTCCAATTGTTAAGGTACTATTACCTTGGGTATTGACGCTCGTTGGTGAGAAGTTTGCGGTTGCGCCTGCGGGTACTCCTGTTGTAGTAAAAGAAACATTTCCAGAGAAAGTCCCCGTTGCTGTAATAGCAACTGCATAGGTCGCATTTTGAGGTTGACAAACTGTTTGGTCTGCTGGCGTTACTGCCAAAAAGAAATCATCAACCGAACCATTGATGGTAAAGTTTTGATTTGAAATATCAAAGAAAACATTGTTGGCACCTTTCACCATCACCCGTGCCGTAGTCGTTGGATTATTTGGCACACTTACAGAATGCGAACCGTCATTGGTCACACCTGTTGCTAACGTAATTGGATAAGTAAAACCACCGTCTGTTGACAACAAAATATCAACATTCGCTGCGTTAACTGGTGCACCTGTTGTTCCTGCTACGTCCCAGGTTACCGTCTCGTTAGAACCTGCCGCCCAAGTCACATTCGTATTTGGTGCAGTTACTAAAAACGGTCCAGTATCGCCGTCCACAGTTACCGTTACATCATCTTCAGCGGTACAACCTGACCCCATATTATTGTCACGTACACTGACACGGAAATCCATCGTTCGGTCAACAGTTGCCAAAACTTCCCATGTTGGCGATACATTATTGACAATGTCTGGAAGGTTTGGGAAGTATCGAGTTGGGTCTGAAGTTGGTGAATTCGAACGAAACATTGGTCCCACCGTATTCGTGCCAGAAGGCGGCATTGAACCGACTTCATTGTCAAATTGTTCCCAGCAATATGTCAAACTTGCATTGCCATCAGCATCATTACCGACTGCTGTCAACATGAAATTAGTGCCACCTGGAATGGTATAATTCGCGCCGCCATCTACGGTTGGTGCGTTATTGCCAGTCACCGTTGTTACTGCACAGTTGCTGTTATTTCCTGTTAAAAAGTTACCCATTTCCTGCAAAGAGATTCCATGAAAATGGTCATCCGAATTGTTTTGTACATTCGGCGAACAAATACCTGCATATCCCATAATCGTCGAAGCACTACCCGGCTCCATTGCGGTTGAACTGTTTCTTTGGCAACTATTGTTTTGAGTATGATTTGCACCATATTGGTGTCCCATCTCGTGCGCTACATAATCCACATCAAACGGGTCACCAACAGGACTACCCTGCCCAGTGACACCACCTGCTTTTAAATTATTGTTACAAGGTGCTTGTAAATACGCAACACCTCCACCACCAGTACTAAAGACGTGTCCAATATCATAATTTGCAGAACCAATGACATTGTCACAAGTAGTTTGGTTTTGTCCCAACATCGTTCCACCGTTGTTATTTGTGTAAGGGTCGGTACCAGCGTTTAGAAAAATTAATTGGTCATTATTAGGCACTAAAACCATCGTCAAGTTGGCATCTCGCTCAAAAATACCATTCACCCGTACCATTGTCGTATTCATCGCGGCCATTGCACCAGCCGTTGTTCCGCCATGAAACGTTGCGTATTCACCCGTACAAGCCAACGCCAAACGGAAGGTTCTCAAATCACAGTCACCCGCCATTTTCAAAGCGCCAGTATCATCGAAACTGTAATCTACTTTTTCTGTATCATTAAAATCATCAAAGTGACAAACCATTTCTTCAGGAACGATTTTCGCAAAATCCTTACGGAAATAAATCACATAATCTTCTGTATTGCCCAACGCATAAGGGTCGATATAAGCCGTACTGTGCTTTCCTGACCGCACCATCGCATGAAAGCCCGCAGGAGTAATGTCAAAACGTACTGATGCCGTTGGGTCATCAATTCCCTGACCAGAATAAGATTGGATTTCCGGAAATTTTGCAGCCAACTCCGGGTGCATAATAGATGCTTCCTGAATTTCAAATTGCTCATAACCACCATCGGGCATTGGCAAAGTCAGCGTAACAGGATTATTTTTTGCCTGTGCGCTAAATCGTTGCGGGGCTTGATTCAAAATACCTTTCAAACCGTCCAAATCTACCTTTGCCGTTTGATAAATGTTTGGAATAATTTGGCGAACTTGAGTCGCATCTTTTGAATTGGGTTCAGCTGAAAATTCCCAGGGGTTGTTGGCTAATTTTCCGCCTTGGGCATTTACTGAAAGTGAGAATGTGATCGCAAAAAAAGCAACCAACAAAGACCATAAAATTATTCTCATAATTTGAGCTATTTTAGTTCGTGAATATTATATTGTAAGTATAAAAAAACAGTGATTGATATAATCACCTAACTATCAATAATTTAACAAGTTAAATCTGATTTTTCTTTTCACTTTCTTAGAATAATAAATAAAGTTTTTAAATTAAAATTACCGCTTGCGATAACTTATTCTGTTTCTAATATGAGGGGTTGGAAAGGCGTTTTTAGAAAAGAGCAACTATTGAAAAAGCGTGTTTTTCTAATTGCAAAACCTTCAACAGCTATCTCAAAAAGCTGTTTTTGGGCGATAACAATTAATTATTGAATCAACAATTCAATAATTCACAGTGCTTGAAATCTTGTTAGTAGGTTTAGAAAAAAATGATTTGCTAAAAAATAATATAGGAGTCTTGTGTTTGCTTCTGGTACGGAATTTCTGGCGTTTTTCAAAATCTGCACAATAATAATAAGAATATTTGACTATTTCAATATTGTACAGGGTTTTGTCATTTCAAATTCAAAACTATAATATGTTTAGTTTTATAATTGTTCGATGAAATAGTAAAAAAATATAAAAAAAAATTTAAGTCATTGAAGCATTAAAGAAAGATGATGGCAGATTGAATAACCTTGTCTTTCTCAGGATTTATCAAAAATATAAATTAAGTACACTGTGTAAAAAGTCATTTTGTATTTTCGAAAAATGGCTAAAGCCATTTTTTGAGGGTTGGTTGGGGGCGAGATTGATTGAGTTTTCCGTCGAAAAACTCAATCAATCTCGCCCCTAAAAACCCGAAAGCGAGACGGCTTTAGCCGCCGAGCAAAACGTAAAGAAAGTTTTTACACTCTGTATTAAGTACCTATGGTATGCACACAAATTACCTTGAACTCACGTTTCGCGTAAATTGGTTTGAGTTTTTAAAAGTTTCAAAATGTGTTCA
>CAYUNA010000181.1:0-2240 GCA_964445895.1 uncultured Saprospiraceae bacterium
ATTTTAAAATCAGCAGCAGCATGGACTTGATTTAAATGAGTCAAACAAGTTAAAAGCAAAATGCTAAAAAGGTAGAGGTAAGAGCGTGATTTCATATTTGTAAAAATTGAACATAGCTAAATTCGTAAAGTATGAGACGAATTGCTGAATTAGGAATATTCTTAATACCAGAAAATGGTATTTTGCCCCTAAAATTTTAGGCGGTGGATTAAATGTAATGTTATTGGTTCTTTTACTCCATCTTTAGAATTTCATTTTTTTTAACGAAAAAAATTGCCTTGTGATACAGTTCCAAAGGGGCTTGAGTAATAAAAATATCGTGGTGTGTGCGGACAGCAATTGGCTATGAAACAGCATTACCTTTGAGAACCCTTGAAGCTGCGCGTAATTTATTTTCTTCCGGGAACATTTTCGGCTCAAAATGCTCAAGAACAGATTAGACTAAAAATTCGGGATGACTCATGTTTGTCCTTCAAACTTCCTCATTTTAATTCAACAATATGCGTTACCTGTTTTCAACTATCATCTTCGTCATTTTCTCTTTTTTTCAAACCAATGCCCAAACCGTCGGCACTTTAGCCATTGAAGATGATGCGCTGAATGGCTATACTTTTTTCTCTCCTTTTTCGGGAACGAAGTCATGGATGGTCAACAATTGTGGTGAACTCATCAATGTCTGGGACAGAGATTTTCGTCCGGGTCTGGCGGCTTATTTTTTGGATAATGGCTTGATGTTACGGACGTACAAACCCAATCCGGTTGGTCCATTCAATTCGGCAAGTAATGCGGGGGGAATCGAATTGGTTGATTGGAACAACAACACCGTTTGGTCTTATGAACTCAATAATTCTGAGGAAATTTCTCACCATGATGCAGTTTATATGCCTAATGGCAATATTTTGATGTTGACCTGGGAGTTGGTGTATGAAGATGAATTGGTAGAATTGGGGCGCGACCCCGATGAAATTGCCTTCCAGGGATTTATGTGGTCGGAGCGCATCATTGAGATTAACCCTGTCGGCACAAACGAGGTGGAATTGATGTGGGAATGGCGCATAAAAGACCATTATATTCAGGATTTGGATTCTACTAAATTAAATTTTGGCGTCGTCGCCGACCATCCAGAATTGTTCAATATCAACCTGCCGGAATTAGATAGTGATGACTCGCATCCAAGTCGTGATTGGAATCATTTCAATTCGATTGATTACAATGAAGACTTAGACCAAATCCTGATTAGTGTCCGAAATTCTGATGAAATTTGGATTCTTGACCACAGTACTACGAGTCAGGAAGCAGCCGCTCATGAGGGCGGAAATTCGGGGAAAGGCGGTGATATTCTTTACCGTTGGGGCAATGCTGCGGCGTATAATCGTGCTCCTGTCAGCGACCAGAAATTTTTTGGGCAGCATGGCGCTCATTGGATAAAAGATGGATTGGAGGACGCTGGAAAAATTATGATTTTCAATAATGGAAGAGGGCGACCAGGACCAGATTATTCTACAATTGAACTACTGGTACCTCCACAAGATGGGGCTGGAAATTATATTTTAGCAGATGATGCGCCGTTTTTGCCAGAAGCATCGGACATCATCTATGGCGACGAAGCGGACGAGGAATTTTTCTCTGCTTATCTGTCGAATGCCCAACGATTGCCGAATGGAAATACGCTGATTATGGCAGGGTCTCCAGGGCGAATTTTTGAAATTAATCCTGACCGCGAGATTGTTTGGGCGTATGAAATTCCGCTGAGTGGTGACAGTCCTGGGGTGCAAGGTGGTAATATTTCTGGTAATTCAAGTTTTCGAGGCTATAAGTTTGCACCTGATTTTTTAGGATTCAATGGTGTTGAAATTGAAGTAGGAGAGACGATTGAAAGCGGAGAAAATCCAGTGGAATGTGATTTATCAACAGCGACGATTGATGTTACAAAAACGGATATTTTAGCTAATTTTTATCAAGGTAATTTAGAAATTGTAAATC
This sequence comes from uncultured Saprospiraceae bacterium, assembly GCA_964445895.1. Classification (GTDB taxonomy): domain Bacteria; phylum Bacteroidota; class Bacteroidia; order Chitinophagales; family Saprospiraceae; genus CAYUNA01. The sequence continues at coordinate 1,984 of CAYUNA010000181.1, forward strand.
CAAGTTTTGAAAAGATGAACTTGCGTATGGTAGATGTCACTGGCCGAGTACAATGGTTTAAAAACAATGTTGCAGATGCACGTTTTGAGGAGTTTTTAAATTTAGAAAATGGGGTTTACTTTTTGGAAATTAGAACGGAGAAGGGTGGAGTTTCTGCAAAGTCTGTGATTCAGTTTTAGAAATAGAAGTGTCGTATCTTACTTAAAAACGTAGCTCAAATCATGGTGAGTTTTAAAATCACCATGATTTTGGACTAA
>CAYUNA010000181.1:2340-7781 GCA_964445895.1 uncultured Saprospiraceae bacterium
TGGTCCGCCACCACGTCTATCGCGGGAACGTCCGCCACGACCACGACCGCCACCGCCGCCACCTCGCTGCATTTCGTCGTTGAGGTCACGAGTAGAGCCAAGTTGTAGCTTGCCGTATTCACGCATCAAAATCTTTGCAATCAATTCTTCTTTAGTTAAATTACCAAAAATAGTATTGACTTTTTCAATCATCTCTTCCGAGATTTTGCCTTTTGGTTTTTTATCCAAAATCTTCTGACACCAATTCGCAATCCGAATATCTGCAATTTCTTCCGCTTGTGGAATGCTCACTTTTGAAAAAGAAATCCCCAATTGCTTTTCCAGCCGATAGATGCGATGAACCTCTCGACCATTAATGAAAGCAATTGAAATACCTTGTTTTCCAGCTCGTGCTGTTCGTCCGCTACGGTGTGTATAGTAGGAGTTGTCGTCAGGCAAAGTGAAGTGAAAAACGTGAGTCAAATCATCGACATCAATACCTCGTGCTGCCACATCGGTGGCGATTAATAACTGTAAATCGTGATTTTTAAACCGTTTCATCACGCGGTCACGTTGCGGCTGCGACAAATCACCGTGTAGCGAATCTGCTCGATAATTTTGGCGCACCAAGTCCTCTGCCAACATTTGCGTATCGCGCTTCGTTCGGCAAAAAACAACACCTCTCATGCCTGGATTCATATCCATAAACCGCGTTAGTGCTTCAAATTTGTCATTCTGTCGAACCACAGCAAATTGGTGTTCGATATTTTTATTGACCTTATTTTTTGTATTGACTTTAACCTCAATCGGGTCTTCCATGTATTTTTTAACAATCCGCTTAATCTCGTGCGGCATTGTTGCAGAAAACAACCAAGTCGATTTTTCTTCGGGCGTATAGCTTAAGATTTTGTCTAACTCCTCTTTGAACCCCATGTTCAACATCTCATCCGCTTCATCCAAAATCATCATTTCCAATTGGTCTAATTTGACGGCTTTTCGCTTAATCAAATCAATCAAACGACCTGGTGTTGCAATGATGACGTGTTGTGTACGTTTCAAATCTTTCATCTGCAAATGAATCGGCGCACCTCCATAAACGGCAAGAACATTTACCTTGCTCATGTATTTACTGAAGATGTGCAATTGCTCTGCAATCTGCCGTCCCAACTCGCGAGTCGGTGCCAAAACCAATGCTTGTGTTGCCTTAATAGAAGGGTCAATACGGTGGAGTAGAGGCAAGCCAAAAGCCGCCGTTTTTCCCGTACCTGTCTGTGCCAATCCGATTAAATCTTGCTGTCCTCCATCGACTAAGTGAGGAATCGCTTCTGCCTGGATTGCGCTTGGTGTTTCAAAACCTATTTCCGATAGCACTTTCAAAATCTCGTCTGAAAGGCCTAACTCATTAAATGTTGCCAAAAATTTGTAGTTTTAAATAAATTAATGGGGAATTCTGTCAAAAACTATCCCCTAAAAATAACCGTCCAATGTTTTATGTACAACACCTTCCAGTTTAAAACTACATTGATTATCAACAAGTTACGAAAATGATTACATATTTAATTAGAACAAGTCCTGTATTGCGGGCGCAAAGGTACGCCAATTATTGGGAAATGAAGGGGGATTTAAGATTTATTGGAATAATTGCGTTGTTTCTATTCAAAATTTATCAATCGTTTTCTCCATATCTGCATCATCCAAAATTTCGTACGCCGTTACATCTTCTGTGTATTTTCCGTTAAAAAGAGGGTTTTGAAAATACTTGGAAATTTTACCAGTAAATCCTTCTAAATTTTCGAAAATGACCGTTTCCTCGCCGATGACAATTGTCAATCTAATTTTACCTAAATGAATGAGTTGCCGAGGTGTCGCAAACATTCGAGCGGTTTCGTAAGCTACCCCTTTATTCATTAATGTTTTAAAAAGTGACCTTCCACTCATTCGCAATACATCTGCTTCTTTATATAGATGCACCGATTTTATTGAGGAAAACCGGCACAACACCATCGAATGAAATTCTACATTTCTAAAACGAATGACAAACGCCTCACGCATCATTTCAAAATTAGCAACAATGGTATCCTGGACATTCCGCAGCTTTTCCATCTCTGGCAATCCCTCCATATAGCGCAGACCACCGAGACCAACTCCACCGATTTGTAGTCGTTCCAGCATCTTATACGCGCCGCCGTGCTTCTTTATTTCATGCCGAATGACGATATCTTTGGCAACGATGTCTTTGAAAAATAGGTACATGCTTCGATGTTTAAATATTTGAAACTTCAGATATTTGGATGTTTCGTAGGCTTTATGAATGAGGTTGAGCAAGTTTAAAACCGCTCAAATCTCATTCATAAAGTCTCGTATATTAAAATGACACCTTCCTTCAATTGTTGAAAAAAGGTGTCACTTTTATGTCTTTATTTTAATGGCGATAGTTATTTTGTTTGCGTTCCTTACCCTCGTTTTCGCCAGTAGCGATACAATCCAGCCACACTCATCCATGAAGGATTGGCGCCTTCGTACCGCGCTAAATTTTCTTCCGTAACGCCTTTTGCCAGTAGTTGTTTGCGAACATATTCTTGAAATTGTGGAACAACCTCAGCTTGTGGCGTATCGTTTTCATAAAAAGGTTTAATCCAATTTGCCCAATTTTTCAATCGACCAGTGAGTTCCACACAAATCCATTTCGCATCCTCAAATCTACCATAATGCGTCAAATAAATTGCTTTGAATCGTTTCAAACGAATCATTTTAATAGACTCTGCCCATGTCTCTACATCGATATCTGGCGGGGGACAAGGCGGTACAACCGGTCCATCTTTTATCTTCACCCCACAAACATCTCCGGCAATTAATTCTCCGTAGTATTCCCATGAAGTATGATGAACAGCATGACCGGGGGTGTGCCAGGATTTTAATTTTGTTTTACCAATCTTAATTTTCTCTTTATGCCCCACAGCGACCAATTGTTCCCGAGGGATTGGTTTCAAAGTTCCCCATAGCTCATCCATTTTATCTCCATAAATTCTAGTGGCAGATTCTAATAATCTGGAAGGGTCAGCCATGTGCGGAATACCTTTTGGATGCAAATAAATTGTTGCTCCATGTTCCGCAAAAGCCCAGGCTGCCCCTGCATGGTCGAGGTGAATATGCGTTAAGAAAACATGCATGACGTCTTCTTTTTTATAACCATGTTCGGCTAATGCATTTTCTAAAATAGGCAAGGTTGAATGAGGTCCAGTTTCAATAAGAATTGGTCCGGCTAAGGTTTCAATTAAAAAAGAAGCAATTGTATCTTTGTGTCCTAAGAAATTTAAGTCTAGTACTTTTATCATAATGAGTGTGATAAACATTAAGAGCAGTACACTAGAAGGAATAAGTAGTAAATAATTCGTATTACTTTTTGTAAAATCTCTGCATGAAAATTTTTACTTAACCAATCATTACGAATTATTTAATTAGGACTCGTTCTTTAGTATACTAAAATTACTGGTTTGAAAAATAAATTATATATTCAGCCTGTAACCAAAGTTTCCTAAAATTCAACAACTCTTTAATGGTGGAGAAGTATTGTTTTTAGTGCGTATTTTTATTTGTATTTCATAAGGTGTTGACTAACAGTTGTTTGTCAAGTGATTTGCAAAAAAAAAATACAAGAATAAAATAACTTTATGTTTTTGGCGAATACAATTTTGCATAGATAATAGATAATTGTTAGTTTTCAAAATATTAAGCCGCTCATTTACAAAAATTGGCTAATATCCTGCTGCTTGACCATCTTTTCTTGATTCACTTGCTCCAAAATAAACTCTTCGTTTCGCATCCCACATAATCGCTTGATAGCCTCCATATAATCCTCTTGCGAAGCCTACTTTATGCCCCATACCCATCAATTTTCGGATAGTTTCATAGTCATATCCTTCTTCGAGATGAATTTCTCCACGTCCTGTTTTGTTGATTCCAGTGGGTTGTGAACCACCGCTATGGTCCATTCTTGGTGCGTCACCAGCTTCTTGCAAATTCATCCCAAAATCAATCATATTCACCAATATTTGTACATGCCCTTGTGGTTGAAAATCTCCTCCCATGACTCCATAAGCCATAAATGGTTCATTGTCTTTAGTTACAAATGCCGGAATAATGGTATGAAATGGTCGTTTGCCTGGCTCATAGGTATTGGCTTGTCCTTCTTCTAAAGAAAATAATTCGCCTCGGTCTTGCAGCATAAATCCCAAACCTGGAGGCACCATTCCTGAACCCATCCCGCGATAATTGGACTGAATCAACGATACCATATTCCCGTCTTTATCCGCTACGGTCATGTAGATGGTCTCGCCTGCACTGATTTCTCCTGCCTCGTAAGTTCCTGCACGTGTATCGGAAATTAGGGCACGGCGTTTTTCTGCATATTCTTTAGATAATAATTGCTCCAAAGGCACGTCGAAGAAGTCCATGTCTGCGTAGTATTTGGCTCTGTCTTCAAACGCGATTTTCTTCGCTTCTGTTAAATAATGAACGTGTTCTGGACTACCAAAACCATATTTTTTTAAATCATAGCCTTCCAAAATGTTCAACATTTGTAATGCTGCAATACCTTGTCCGTTTGGTGGCAATTCCCAGACATCGTAGCCTCGATAATTGACGGAAACGGGGTCAACCCATTCTGAATGATGCGTGGCTAAATCCTCTTTTGATAAAAATCCACCTTGTTTTTGAATGAAATTAGCCATAGTTTCTGCCATTTCACCTTCATAAAAAGCATCACGACCACCTTTAGCAATTTTGCTTAAAGTAGCTGCCAAATCTGGATTTTTAAAAACATCACCCTTCTGCGGCACAACGCCATTTGGTGCATAAGTCTCTTTAACATTTGGAAATTTATCGCCTAAAAACGGTACAGACCGTCCCAGATAATAAGCTATCAACTCCGATACCGGAAAACCTTCGTTGGCGTAATCAATAGCAGGTTGTAAAATATCGGACATTGGTAGCGACCCAAATTTTTTGTGTATCGCAAACCAGCCATCAACCGTCCCTGGCACACTTACCGGCAATGGACCATGCGCCGGGATTTTAGTCATTCCCTGTTTTTTGAAATAGTCTAACGTCAACGATTTTGGTGACCGGCCTGAGCCATTTAGTCCGTATAATTTTTTTGTTTTAGCATCCCAAATAATCGCAAAAATATCACCGCCGATACCGTTGCCCGTTGGTTCCATTAGTCCAAGGGTAGCGTTGGCAGCAATGGCAGCATCCATCGCGTTTCCACCTTTTTTGAGGATGTCGAGTGCAACCTGAGTAGCAAGTGGTTGACTGGTACAAGCCATTCCATTTTGGGCGATGACTTCAGAGCGGGTTGCCCATTTTCGCCCAGTGACGCGGTCTTGAGCGTTAGTTGTCATTATTAATAATAGGAAAGTGCAGGCAAAAATGAGTGATTTTTTCATTGGATTTGTTTTTTT
>CAYUNA010000182.1:0-7748 GCA_964445895.1 uncultured Saprospiraceae bacterium
TTATAGAGGCACTTATTTCGATTTTTTGTTAAAAAATCAAAATAAGTGCCTCTGAAAAAAAAATCCGTAGAGTAACGGCTATGCTGACTTCAAAATAGAGTTATTCCATTTCCACAACCAAATCATCCTGTTCTACCAACGTCTTAGCCTTCAAATGCACCGCTTTCACCGTTCCGTTTTCCGAGGCAGTAATTGTACTTTCCATCTTCATCGCTTCAATGATAAATAGTGGTGTATTAGCCTTCACTTTATCTCCAGCTTTCACCAATATTTTTGACAAGCTACCTTGCAGTGGTGCGCCAATTTCTTTCTCCCCTGCTGCTTTTTTGTTGCGCTTAATTTCAAAACTCAAGTTGCGGTCAACTACCTCAATTGCTCGGGTTTGCCCATTCAATCTAAAGAAAACCAAGCGTGTACCAGCCTCATTCGGTTCGGTTTTATTCAAATAGCGAACAATCACCGTTTTACCTTTTTCAATCTCTGCCAAAATCTCCTCATTCGGTTTTAAACCATAGAAAAATGCAGGTGTTGGCAACGTTCGGACGATGCCATTTTCTTCATGAAAGTCGTAATAATCTTTGAATACTTTTGGATATAATTTATAAGAAAGAAAATCTTTTTCATCCTGATATTCATCGAATTCTGCATGAAACTCCGCGATTTCTTTTTCAAAATCAATCGGTTTCAAATGCGCATTCGGACGATTGGTATAAGGCTTTTCATCTTTCAAAACCATCTTTTGAAACTTCTTCGGAAAACCACCTTTTATCTGTCCCAAATCACCCCGCATCAATGCTTTCACACTATCTGGAAACGACAATTGTTTGCCTTGTTTCAGCACATCTTCCTTCGTCAACTGATTGGAAGTCATAAACATCGCCAAGTCGCCTACCACCTTTGACGAAGGCGTTACTTTGATAATATTTCCAAATAATTCGTTGGCTGCTTTGTAGTTTTGTTTAATGGTTTCGAACTGGTCTTCCAAGCCCAAACCACGCGCTTGCGGTCGCAAATTAGAATACTGTCCACCAGGAATTTCCGTATCATAAATTTCCCCTGTTCCCGCTTTCAATTCCGTTTCAAATGGATAATAATATTGCCGTACTGCTTCCCAATAATTGGAAAATTGATTCAACGAAGCTAAGTCAATTTTCTGCTCGCGAGGATGATTTTTCATCATGCCCACCATCGAATTAAAATTGGGCTGCGACGTCAAACCAGACATACTCGCCATCGCGCAATCGACCACATCTACCCCACTCTCAATTGCCGCCAGATAAGTTGCCGACTGAATCGAAGACGTGTCGTGCGTATGCAAATGTATCGGCAAATTAACCGCTTTTTGCAAGGCAGGAATCAAAATCTGCGCCGCCTGTGGCTTCAACAATCCCGCCATATCTTTGATACACAAAATGTGCGCACCGGCGTCTTCCAACTGCCGCGCAAGGTCGAGATAATACTGTAAATCAAATTTTTTCTTCGTCGGGTCACTCACATCTCCCGAGTAAGAAATGCAGGCTTCCGCTACCGCATTGGTACGCTCACGAACGGCGGTGATGCTCGTTTTCATGGCTTCTACCCAATTTAGACTATCAAAAATTCGGAAAATATCAATGCCTGTTTCGGCAGATTTTTCTATGAACTTCTCAATTAAATTATCTGGATAAGCGGTATAACCTACTGCATTTGAACCTCTTAGCAACATCTGTAAACAAATGTTCGGAATCGCTTCTCGCAACAATTCCAATCGCTTCCAGGGGCATTCTTTTAAAAATCGCAAAGACACATCAAACGTCGCCCCGCCCCAAACTTCCATACTAAAAACGTCCTCCGTATGATTTCGCGCAAAACTTTCTGCCACTTTAACCATATCATACGTCCGCATTCGCGTCGCCAACAGTGATTGGTGGGCATCCCGAAAAGTCGTATCGGTGTATTGAATGGATTTTTGCTTTTTAAGCCATTCTGCAAATTTTTCTGGACCTAATTTTTCCAAACGGTCTTTCGTTCCTTTTGGAAACTTAGCAGCCGCATCAAATTTTGGCACAACGGGCGTTCTAAACTGAATACGTGGGTCAGTATATTTGACATCCTCATTGCCATTGACAATCACGTCAGCGAGGTATTGCAAAATTCGTGTACCTCTGTTTCGACGACGAGGCAAATCCAATAATTCAGGATGTCCCGGTATGAAATTAACCGTCGCTTCACCGTTGATAAAAGTCTCGTTTTGCAACAGGTTCAGCAAAAAATCAATATTCGTACTAACCCCTCGAACCCGAAACTCTCGCAATGCCCGATGCAGTCGTCTCGCTGCTCCGTCCATCGTCTGTCCCCAACCCGTCACTTTCACCAGCATAGAGTCAAAAAATGGTGAAATTTTTGCGCCAGGATAAGCACTTCCAGCATCCAATCTGATGCCCATTCCACTTGCAGAACGATAAGCAATCAACGTTCCATAATCGGGTTTGAAGCCCTCGGCAGGATTCTCCGTTGTCACCCGACATTGAATGGCGCAACCATTAATTTGAATAGACATTTGGTTCTGAATCCCTATTTTTTCATGCGTCAATTCATAGCCCATACAGACCAAAATCTGTGAGCGCACGATGTCAATTCCTGTTATTTGTTCCGTGATTGTATGTTCGACCTGAACACGCGGATTGACTTCAATAAAATAGATATTTTCCGCTGCATCTACTAAAAACTCAACCGTTCCTGCACAGCTATAACCAGCTGATGTACAGAGTTTTAAAGAATAGTTATAGAGTTTTTGCTTTGTTTTTTTGGATAAGGTCAAATTGGGTGCAATTTCTACCACCTTTTGAAAACGACGCTGTACGGAACAATCTCTTTCGTACAAATGCACCAAATTTCCATGTTGATCACCCAAAATTTGAACTTCAATGTGCTTGGGATTTTCGATATATTTTTCAATAAAAACCACATCATTGTTGAACGCAGTTTTTGCCTCCCCTTTCGCTTCAAAAAACTCGGTACGCAACTCTTCTTCGCTTCTCGCAATCCGCATTCCACGACCACCGCCGCCACCAGCAGCTTTCACCATTACAGGATAGCCGATTGCCTTCGCTTCTTCAACTGCAATTTTGATGGAAGTTAAGTCTCTTTTACTATCTTCAATGAGTGGAATTCCGTGTTTTCGAGCGAGTACTTTGGTCGTAATTTTATCCCCAACTTGCTCCATTGCTTCTGGAGATGGTCCGATAAAAATGATACCTTCCTCTCGACATCTTCGCGCAAATTGGACATTTTCAGATAAAAATCCATAACCAGGATGAATCGCTTCTACCTCATTCATTTTGGCAACTCGCAGGATTTCTTCAATATCCAGATAGGGCTTCAAAGGCTCATCATCACCACCAATTTGATAGCTTTCATCAGCTTTGTAACGGTGCAAAGAATAGCGGTCTTCAAAGGTATAAATGGCAACCGTTTTTAATTTCAATTCTGATGCGGCACGCAAAACACGGATAGCAATTTCTCCGCGATTGGCGACCATTAATCTTGTAAATGGTTTGTATTTAATGCTCATAAAGTCAAATATTTGTGTAAATATGGAGGAGGTATTTTGTTTGGAAAATTTTATTTAAAAATAAGCAGGTTAAAATTTTAGTCAATCTACGATATTCAAGTTTAGTGTAGATTGTCCGTCCGCACCACGGGATTTCTAGTTGTAGCGGTAATCATTTTGATTTTTTGCTAAAAAATCGAAATGATTGTCGCTGAAAAAAAAATCCGTGGTGCGGGCGGACAGAGCATCGCTATTGAACTTGCAAAGAATAATTCATATTCTCAAAAATAATTTTTGCTACACGGTATTAATACAACACCGCATCCTTAAATTTTTCCTAAAATGGTACCGCAATACAACTTCATGGAGGTAAGATACATCTTATTGACGGATATCCTAATTTAATTTATTTTTCAAAAAGTATTCCTATCCGCCAAAAGCGCAAGGTTTCCGTCAAAAAGTTTGTAAAAAAAACGCTGAGAAGCAAAGGTTTGTAAATACCTTTGCACATCCACACACTACTTATTGCTTTTACTTCATGATAACCAAGCTTTTTCTTATTATTGCATTCTTAAATGAGTCGATGTCGGTAAAATATCATCTACTCACCCTTAATACATTAATTTTTTGCATAAAATGAATAAATATTTATTGGGTATTTTCTTGATATTAGTCTTTGGTTGTCAAGGAATTATTGCTCAAAATGAAAAACCGGACTACGATTTTTTTGACACCAAAAGAGTCCAAGAAGTTTGGCTAACCTTTGAACAAGACAACTGGCAACACCTTTTGGATTCTCTTCGCTATAATGGGGCAAATTCCCTTATCGGAACAGCAGAAGTGAATGGTAAGACCTATGAAAATGTCGGAGTTCGTTGGAGAGGTACGCGGTCATTTACGCCAGGATCGGCTCGAAATGGCTTGAATATTAAGCTAGACTATATCAATCGTTCCCAAAAAATTGAAGGACATGGCGCCATAAAATTATCGAAAGCTTTGCGCGACCCAAGTATGGTACGCGAGGTTTTGTCTTACGAAATTGCTGGAAAGTACATGCCTACACCACGCGCTAACCATGCACGAGTTTATATCAATAAAGTGTTTTACGGCTTGTTTGTAAATATCGAAGCGATTGATGATACGTTTTTGACGAAGAACTTTGGGTCAGCAGATAATCCATTTTTTAAAGCCAATCAAAATGCCGATACGGATACACCTGCGGGTTGCAAAAAAGGTATTTTTGGTTCTTTAGAATACGAAAGTGGTGTGAATTGCTATTTGAATAATTTTGAGATTGAAAGTGAAGATGGCTGGGATGAGTTGATAAAATTAACTAAAATTCTCAATCAAAAAACTGATAATATTGAAAGTATTTTGAATGTTGATCGCACGTTATGGATGTTAGCATTTAATAATGTAGTGGCGAATTTAAGTAGTTATTCAGGGAAAAACAGTGTAAATTTTTATTTGTATCAAGATGACAATGGACAGTTTAATCCGATTGTTTGGGATATGAATTTGTCTTTTGGAAGTTATAAAAATACGGGGGATGGTTCGGATTTGGATTCCAAGCAAATGATTGAACTTGACCCATTACTACATGCAAACAACCCTTACAAACCACTGATTTCCAAACTGTTAGCTAACGATTTTTATCAAAAACTGTACTTATCTCATGTACGGGAAATTATGCGCGAAAACTTTTATAATGGCAATTATGAAGAACGAGCGAAAGCATTGCAGTCACTAATTCGCAATGATTTTGTGCGGGATGAAGGTCAGCGATATACTGGCGAAGATTTTGATGGCAGCCTAACGAAAACGACGGGTAAGCGTAGTAAAATTCCAGGTATCGTACAGTTGATGTCGAAGCGAGCAAAGTTTTTAAATAGTCATCCGCAGGTAATGGCAGTGCCGCCGCCGTTGAAAGAAGTAGGGGTAGAAAAACGAGAAAAATTTGCGAGTGGAAAGGTCGCCAGTTTTAAAATTAGAGCAAAATCTGACCGCTATACCAAACGAGCAAAAATTATGTATCGTTTTGGCGGTACAGGTGAATTTATGGAAAAAGATATGGCAGACGATGGAAAATCAAACGATGGCGTGGCAGACGACGGCATTTTTGGCGTAACGATTGTTCCAACGGGTGGAGAAACCATGATTGAATACTATATTTGGGCAGAGAATGCAAGTATGATTAGCTTTAGCCCTGCCAATTATATGTGGGAAAAGCATACCGCAAATTTGGCTGAAATGAATAAATAAAAGAGAGGGGTCAGGTGGCAGGCGTCAGGGGTCAGAGATTGCAAGTTGCGACAATCTCTGACTCCTGACTCCTGCCCCCCGACTCCTAAAAAAAGAACAATGAAAAAACTACTTTTTTTAATCCTTACCACCCTACCCACCTTTATTTTTTCACAAGATTTATATGATTTGAATCGAATCCCAGTGGTTCGGGTGACGTTCGAATCGGAGCATTGGGCAAATAAATTGCACAAGCTAAAAGTGGAAGGTAACAAAGAACGGATGGAAGCCACAGTGTCGATTGATGGGCAAGTATTCAAGCAAGTTGGTGTACGATATAAAGGCAATAGCTCATATTTTAGTACTCAAAAAGCAAAAAAATCGAAGTTGCCATTTAATATGAAAGCCGATTACCGAATTGAAGGGCAGACCTTTCCAGGAGGATTTGGGAGTTTGAAATTGTCGAATGTTTTTCGTGACCCGAGTTTTGTACGGGAAGCATTGTCTTATGAAATTGCTCGCCAATATGTGCCTGCACCGCGTTGTAATTTTGTAAAGCTATATGTTAACGACCAGTATTTGGGGCTTTATAATAATACAGAATCCATTGATGAAGATTTTTTAGACCGAGCATTTGCTGATAAAGGAAAGGATGTTTTTATCAAATGTGACCCAGAATGGAGTGAAATGCCTGATGAAAGTTGCCCGGAAGGAGATAAGGCTTCATTGATGTATTTGGGCGAAGACCCTGCCTGCTATAAAGGGCTATATGAAATGAAAAAGGGTGGGAAAACGGGTTGGAAAAAATTGATTGATTTGACTAAAATCCTCAATGAAACACCTGACAGCATTAATAAATATTTAAATGTCGAAGCTGCTTTATGGATGCACGCATTTAATAATGTATTGGTGAATTTGGATAGTTATACAGGACGTCTGAGCCATAATTATTATATGTATCGAACGCCAGATGGCTTGTTTACACCACTAATTTGGGATTTGAATTTGTCCCTCGGTGGCTTTCAATATGATGGTATCAAAAAGGGCGCATTGACAACGGAAGAATTGCAGCGATTGAGCCCATTTATTCAGTATAAAACTAAGAATCCAAAGCGACCGTTGATTGTGCAGTTGTTAAAAAATTCGTTTTATCGAAAAATGTATGTTGGATATGTACATACGATTATGGAGGATTGGATTGCAAATGGCAAATATTTAAAACGGGCGAAAGAAATCCAGTCAATGATTAGTACAGAAGTGATGGCAGACAATAATAAATTGTATCCTTATGAGGCATTTCAGAAGAATATGGATAAAACCGTTTCAGTGGGTCTAACCAAAATTGTAGGCATTTCGGAGTTGATGGAGAAGCGAAAAGAATATCTTGCAGCGCATCCGTTGATGGGTGAAGTACCCATGATTGAAAAAGTGAGTACGCTGAAATCCGGGGATGAAATTGGTATTCAAGCGAAGGTGTCTGGTGAAGAAAAGGTGTTTTTGAAATATCGAAAAGATGCAAATGAACCTTTTAAAATGGTGGAGATGTTTGATGATGGCGGGCACTTTGATGAGGTTGGAGATGATAAAATTTATGGCGAAATTATTCCTTACGTAAAGGGAACACAATATTATGTGATTGTGGAAGGTGGACGGATGGCGAAGGTGTCGCCGAAGGAAGCTAATTTTCAATATTTGGAGGTGGAGTAACGGACAAAAAGTAGTACTTTAATTGACAGCTCAATTTTATGAAAAGAGGAAAGGCTTTAATAAAAAACGAAGATTATTATATTGAAAACGGCTTCTACGTTTTCACAGAAAAATATCATCGAGAACGAGGGTATTGCTGTGGGAGTGGCTGTCGGCATTGTCCATATTCAGAAAAAGAAAAGAAGAATCAGGCGGGTAATTTGAATTAAAAAAAAAGGGTTAAAAAGACTTCTGTCTTTTTAACCCTTTTTTTTAACGATTGAATCTT
>CAYUNA010000183.1:0-7743 GCA_964445895.1 uncultured Saprospiraceae bacterium
AGGAACGCGAACTAAATAACTCATCTTACGCACTTGCATTATTCTATATAAAATAAGCTATGGCGCACGCAGCAATTCAATTTTGAGAATAAACGATTCTAATTCCGCAAATGTATTATTTTTTCTACCATTCTACTCAAAAACGAAAGGGCTTTTCCTTTCGGAAAAGCCCTTTATTTTTTCAGTAACGGCGATTTTTTAAATTAATAGTAAATCTTGTTGTGTATCTATCTGTTTTTAATAATTAGTTTTTACTTTTTGAGCCTGTTTTCCCATTTTTTCATTTTCTAAAACAGCTTTCAAACTATTTTTTAACACATAAAATAAATACCCTTCGTCTTTGCCTCGAATCCCCACTCGATTATTAGATTGATGAATAAATTCTGCATACAGTTTCCAAAGAGGCGCTTTTTCTTCAGCTAAATTCTTGATGCTCAATTGAAAACCTCCATTTTTCTCCCCAATCCTGTCTGCTTCTTGCACCAACCCCAACTCAATATTGACATTGATGTTTCGGTGAATCCAATCTTCATAAGCTTCTTGTCCGAGGTTGCGGTCATTTTCGAGTGCTTCCCAAAGAGCATTGGCAAACGCGGTCAAATCACGCTCTTGCATCTCATATGCTTGTTGGAATGAAGACAATAACTTATTTTTTGAAGGCATTTTTTGATTGAATTGTATGGCATTGATTGTGGAATCGGGTTCCCAACTCTGCCACATTCGTTCAAAGAAAAATTGCATTTCTTCCAAATCCATTCCAGTAGCAAACGCAAAACTCAAATGCAACTTCATTGCGGTACTCACCGCATCATCATATGTCCATCGTTTGCCCTTATTTTTAAGACTTTCTAAAACAATATTTGAAGAAGCATTAAATTGTTTTTGCGCAATAAAATATACGACTGGGCCACCGAAGTCATAGTCACGGAGCATGTTCTCTACATATTGTATAGAATCATTCGGATACCATTTTGCATTAATAGGAAATTTATCGGGATAGGCGGGTTCTTGCCGAAGGGAGGGTCGAGATTCAAAGTATTGTCGGAAGTGTTCTCCCAAGTTAGGTTTGAGGATATTGGCGAGCACTTCTGCATTGCCTTTAAACCACAATTTGATATGTGGACCTCTATCCCAACATCTTTGATAATAATAATAATCTGCGATTCCAGCTTGCATAACTACGTCCACATAGGGTTTGACACCTTGAAGTAGAAACTCTTCCCAAGGTTCGTTGTAATATAGGCAAACTGTCAACCACTTCGATGTTTGATTGACTGACATTGTTCGTTCAGTTTGTTTCTTTTCTAAAAAATTTGAGACCGAACCATACAGTACAAAATCGAAGCCAAAACACGAACTTTTAAAATTTTGTTATTTTTTTTGTGACAGGGCAAAACTAGTGTTGAGTGATTAGTGGATAGCGGGACTCACAAGTAAACTTTTACTACATTTACTTATGAATTTTTCAGCATCGAGCCGAAAAATTAAAGATGAGATTATAAATATGAGTCATCCCGAATTTTTAATTCAATGAAATGCGGTATGCACCTCGGGGTTCTCAAAGGGGAAAGACTAAAAATTCGGGATGACTCATGTTTGGAATCACTTTGTCAATTTGCACTACAAGTTTTATTGTCAGTTCATCTATCCACTTACCAGGTTTTATTGCTTCACAAATCGCTCTACCGACCGTTCCTTTCCAACCATTATTTCACAAAAATAAACGCCAGAAGGTAGCGTTTCAATATTCATCTCTGTAGTCATTTGAGTGATTCGTTGCGTTTCGACCCTTACGCCTAATGCATTATAAAGGGTACAAGTAATTTTATGATTATCGACATTTTTCAAATTTAAAACGACCTTATCACTTGCTGGATTTGGAAATAAATCAAATGCAAAACTGGTCGCTTGAGTTGCCGTACTCAAAGGGTTTACCAAAATATCTGTCGCGACTACACGCAAGCCTCCGCGCCGATTGCCAACGACGAAATCGAGAAAACCGTCGTTATCCAAATCTGCGGCAGCAATTGAAGATTCACGACCTTCATCAATCATTCCAGCCTTTGTAGTCGTATTTAAAAATGCACCGGTCAAGTCTCCACCGATATTGTCATATCTCCAAATAGTACCAACTTCATTCCCAACAAATAAACTAAATTTATTGCCGAAAGGAATCAAAAGAGGTGTCGAAAAATTGGTTACAGGATTATTATTATCTATGGTATCTATGGCATTTGGATGGGCAAAAATCTCCCCAAAAAAACTGTTATTAGCAGGGTCACTAGGCAATGGTTGAAAAACGGGATTGGTCGCTGTCCCCTGATTTGGATAAAAATTGAGGAATGGATTTCGTTCTCCAATCACCAAGTCAGGCAAGCCATCTTGATTCAAATCACCAATCGTCGGTGAAGACCGCTGCCCCACATTAATTTCTTGCCAATGTGGAATCACCGTTGGAAAATCCATTGGATTACCTGCCCCAGCAGTATTTTCTGCATAAAATATCCAGCCGCCATTTTCACCTACCAACAAATCCAAATCGCCATCACTATCCATATCGCCAAAGGTTGGTTGAAAAGCATTGGTTGCTGAACTGTATTGATTAAAATTCAACCAATCGTCGTCAACCAACGTGAAGGCAGGAGTAGTTTCTGTACCTGTGTTTTCAAATAAAAACATCCGCACATCCAAAGTACCGTCAGGTAGAAAAAAGCCAACATTCCCAACCACAATATCCAGCAGACCGTCACCGGTCACATCTGCAATCGCGGGATAAGCGTTTTCACCAATATCAATCATTGTTTCGGTCAAAAAGTCTCGTTGCTGAAAATCAAAAACGGGACTTTCAGTAGTGTTTGTATTTTTGTAAAACCAAGCGACTTCGTAATTGGGTGAGTTATTTGTCTCGTTGGGAGCTGCAATTAAGTCATTTGCACCATCAAAATCTACATCCAAATAAAATGCTGCCGGATAATTAATTTCTACTGGAACATCATAAGTCGGATAGGTAATATCTTGCTCATCCATCCATGCCTCATCCAATACTCCTTCGTTGTGTAGCCGAACCAAATTGGGGCTAATCAAGTCTCCAATCAACATTTCTCTATCAATGTCATTGTCTTCATCAAAAGTAAGAATTGTTGACCCTGCATGACGCTCATCTACCACAGGATTCAATGGCGAAGCGGGCACACATTCTCCAGGAATATCACTCAACGTAATCACTGGACTCAAACCCGATTCTTTGAAACCACCCCAGCAGTCATCTTCTAATTTAAAAATCAGAGAATCTACACCAAAACCATTCTCAACAGACATATTTCGATACCAAACCACATACGACCCACCTCCATCAAAGCTTAGTAAATCTAAGTCACTATCGTTGTCAACATCATCCAACGCAGGGTAGTCAATACTAGTTACTTCTGCATTGGTATGAAAACCGTTGGATAATGGAAATGTGATGACATTGAATAAAAATCCATTGAAAAAATTGACGGGTTCAAATTTTAAAATGTCGTTTTCAAAGTAGCCCCGAAAGACTTTCACGCCAGGCACACCGTCCGATGCCGCACTCGCAAAAATATCTGCTGCCCCATCTGCATTATAATCACGCATCAAAACCCAATTGCTCAATTCTGGAAAACTTCGGTGATATTCTGGTGCATATTCATAATGCGGTATTCCATTTTCCATCACTTGCAAATAGGCACGACTAACGCCTCCCTCACGATCAAAAACATACAAGTCTTGTACACCATCATTATTGAAATCTACTTCCGAAAATTGCGGTGTATTATGTCCGCCAGCAAATCCATTCACCTTGATTTCTCCGTCAATTGTGACGGGAATTGCCAAATCTTCGTAGAATGTTTGGGCTTGTGCCAGACAAGGTGTTAAAAAGATGAATAGCGTAATTTTTGATAATAAATTCTTCATTGAAAATGTTTTTCACAAAATTAAGGACTTACTCAATCAGTCGTTGTCGTTATTTCAAAATCTGTCAATAAAATTGCAAGAGTTTTTATTGTCGACTTCCGAACGGTGTTCCAATACCAATCATTGGAAAGAAATCTTCTTCTCTCGAAAATGCCATCGACACCGTCACCCGAAAACTTTCACTAAAAGGCAAAAAGTAGAAACCTGCGCCATAGCCAGCATGCCATTCCTCACTATCTGTTTCCCCAAATACGCGTCCCCGATCATAAAAAATTTCTAACCCACATTTGATGGGCAGTGACGCAGACTGTTTTTCTAAGAATTGAAAACGCAATGATGCATTGAAATATAATAACGATTCATCGGTAAAACGGTTTTGAAAATAACCGCGCAATCCATTCGTTGCACCTAGTGAAGGTTGCTTGTAAAATGGAACATCGCCGTGAGAAGTCTCCCCGCCAATTTTAAAACCAAATGTCACTGGCAAGGCTGTTTTGGTAGAAAAATAATATTCTAAAACACCTTCCAACGTACCATAATTTAAATTATCCTGATTTAAAATAGTCGCATTTTCATATTTAAAAAAGGCACGCGTGCCATTGTAGGCTTGGATTTTTTCATCTCTAAAATCAAGGTCTAAAGCTAAAGAAACGGGTAAAATATCGAAAGTTTCAAATTTTCCGAACTGTTCAAGGTCAAGGTTCAAAATGGTGAATTGGTCTAATGCTTCTGATTCAATGCTTTCCAAACCAACCATTAAATCCAATGAACTATTTTTCCAAAATTCACGCCCGACACCTGCTTTGAACCACGTTTTATCTAAGTCAATTTGATTAAAACCGTCATCTACTGCTTCGTCATTTTTTATCGTTTCATTACCAATTCCAAAATAATTATTCTGTATAGAAGGATTCGAAAAACCACCGTCAATTATCACATCCCATTTTCGAATCACTTGATGAAAACGGGCAGCATAATAAAATGCCCTATTGTCTTCTGAAGTCAACGCTACTCCAAAAAAGTACTTAGCGGCATAGTCTTCTTTTTTATAATTTTGTGTAACTAATGTTCCTCCCAATGCTGCACCGAAGCCATTGAATCGGTTGTAATTTAAGTAAAACTGTGGTAGTTGCCGTTTATAATCAAATCGCTGTCGGTCATATTCGTAAAGGTTTTTATTCCAATGATTGACTACTTTCGCTTTTCCATTAAGTTGATAATCTGTGCTATTGCCTTTATCCCAAAGATTCGTTTTTGTGGTGGCTTCATCCGTAAAGGTGTCTTCTCCTGGCCCACCAAAAATGTCCAGTTTTACCCCTTTTTTACCGCCACCTTTTATTTCAAAAGTATCATCATTGCCTAAACCAAAAATACGTACTTGCTTCGTTTCTCCTTTTTTAAACGTTCTTTTATACAACGTTTTTTTTCCTTTTTTCCCTTTTTTATCATCAAACATTTCGACTGTCAAATCTCCATTTTCCAAATATTCAGCAACAAAAATATCCTTCTTGTTTGATCCCGTTATTTCTACTTCTTTTGCCAATGTTTCATAATACGCTTCCGCATATTCGTCCAAATCTTGTAAGCGAATTTTCAACTTTTCCGCAATTTCTCCGCTCGATAATGCCTGCACCTCTACGGGCATTCGCGCTACTGCCGCCTCAATATCTGCGTCCGAAATTTCTTCCTGAATAAATTTTGCTTGCTTTTGCCAGGTCTCCCGGTCAGCCTCCGTCGCCACAAATCTATCAAGGTGTCGCGCCTGATACATCAAGCTATTCATGCCCTTGATTTTTTTTCGAAAACCTTCTACTTGTTGCAACCCAAACGGACGGTCAGCCAACCATGGAACGATGCCATCCTGCTTCGAAAATGCCTGGTCGCGGTCGCGTGGAATGGGCTTATATTTGGTCTCTTTTTTCTTACCAAAAGCCGCCCATTTCCAATTGTCTTCTTGCCGTCCCCAATCACCAATTAGCACATCTAACAACCGCGCACGAACGTAGGCTTTTTGAGAAATGCTGTGGTTGTTTTCAGAAAACAGTTCATCAATTAGCTTATTGGTAGTCAACACTTTATCTGCATCAGCGAAAATTTCATCGTCTTGATTAAACTTGCTTGGCTTTTCTTCTAAAATACCGTAAGCGTTTCCAAATTCTGCTCGATAAGTTCCCAATTTGGCATCGTCGGGCAAGACATACAACTGAGGTGATGTATGCAAAATATCCAACTTGTCCATCAAGACATCAACTATCAATGGACTGTATGGATTTTGTGTCGAAATCTGGTCGCGCAACACATCCGCTACGACCGTACCTTGTAGGCGATAATTCAGCTTCTTCGTGGGGTCTTCTTTGAGAGAACGAAAATTGTAAATCGCACCATTTTCAGCTTTAAATTTTAGCTTCATCTTATGAGTCGAATTGCCTTTTTCTAAAACAGTCAGTCCATTATAAGTCGTGTCCAAATTTAAAAATGGAACACTTACGGGCGTACTCCAGGTTGTTCGGTAATGTTTACCAAACCAAAACTTTTTCCAACCGCCACCGTCATAATCTGTACTTGCGACTACTGTGGTTGGGTCCGCAAAATCACGACTCATTTTCTTAGCAGCTTGCCCTTCGGGACGACACGGCACGTAAGCGGTATTGTACAAAATATTTTCGCCTTGCGGCAATTCACCACCACCACAGATAGCATGATATAAGGTGAAATTTTCTTTCAATGTTAGCGTTTCTGTATTTTGAAAAGACCAAAACCCTGCGCGAATTTCTCCGCTATTTAAATAAGTCAACTCCAATAATCCTGCTTCGTTTGCACTCAACCACGTATCAGAATCTTCTGTGGCGTATTTGCCTTTCATTGGTGCACCACTATTAAGTAAATAGTTTTTATCCTGTCGAATAATTTGCTGGTTTTTCTCATGTCCCGCGGCGAAGATTAAGTTGTCATGTTCATAAAAGAGGTTATTTAACGTTTCGATATATTTAATTAGCCGTTCATTGGAAATGTCGTTAATGCCACCAATATTTTTGCTAAAAGCAGTTTTAAACGACCCAATTAATGGCAGTGGTAAGAGGTGTGTTCCTAAAGAAAAATTACCACCATAATTGCCCAATGAGTAAAACGGATGATGCCCGACGAGCAGTACATTTTTTCCTTTATTCTCAACAATTAACTCCTCCAATTCTTCCGCAAATTTTTCAGGCGTAGCTGCGGTACACACTGCGTCGGCTGGACGAGGTTTGTCAAAAGGATGATTCCACCACTGCGAATCCATGCCTATAACCGTCAAGTTTTCATTGATTTGGATAGCTGTAGGTCCGGGGCAACCGTCTTTGGTCACCCAATTGATGCGTTTATAGCCTTTCGATTTGCGATAGTCTTGCAGCCGTTCCTGCAAGTTTTCCAAACTTTTTTGTCCACCTTTTTTACTAGCATTCCAATCCCGGTCACCTACCGTCATTAAGATGCTACCCTTTGGATATTCTCCAATTAAATCCATCAATTGGCGCAACGGTACGAGGAGGTCGTCATTGTTGGCGTCACCCATCTTTCGATTCACCAAGTCACCATTCAAGACCAGCGTGAAAGGTTGTTCGCTTTGTGCAAATAGATTGGATAAGTTCTTTTGAAACAATGGCTGATTGGTGATGTCCACAAAATTGCCTAAAACAAAGATTCGATGGGCATCTTCCGTAGCTTGTCCAAACGATAACAGCGGTAAGAATAGTAAGAGGGTAAAAAATTGTTTGATTTTCATATTTGCAAATGAGTATTTCTGGTTTTATACGACTTGAGTAC
>CAYUNA010000184.1:0-7712 GCA_964445895.1 uncultured Saprospiraceae bacterium
ATATGACTGCGCTAATTTGAAGTCAGGTTCATAAAATATTGGTTATCAGGAGAGTAAAATTTTAAACATGCTCTTAGACCTACTTTTTCGAGAAACTACTACACAACAAACACTGTGTTGAACAAAATCTCTGCCCCACACATTCAGAGATGGACAGGATTTTCCTATTTTCAAAAAACGAACACTAAGAAGGGCGACTATTTTAAACTGTTGACTGTCAACACTGTTTAAGTAACGGTGATATAATAAGTCCGACAAATTAGACCTGTCTAAATGGCGGACTTATTGTGTTTCCGTTACTAAGTAGCGAATCTTTTAAAATATTATATGAAAAATAAGCAAAATATCTTTCAGTTAGTAACTGGAATGACCGTGTTGATGTTAATGACAGCAGTTTTTAGTGGCTGTTTTACCATGGAAAATCGTTATACCAAAGTTGCACCAGGAAAGTGGCGAGCAGTATTAAAACTGGTTGATAATCCAATTATTCCGAATCCAGAAGGCAAGAATATGCCAGAAAAGATGAATATGAAATTTGAGGAAGTGACGTTGGGTGAATTGCCGTTTAATTTTGATGTGGTGTATGAGGACGATACCAAATTTCACATCGAAATCATCAACGGTGAGGAACGGATTAAAGTAACGGATATTACTTTTGGGCGAGGCAAGGAACGGGCGATGGACTCGATTCGCATTAATTTCCCATTGTACGAAACCTACATTACGGCTTGGGTTGAAGGCAATTTAATGGAAGGATTTTACTACGTTCCCGCTAAGGGCGATTATAAAATTCCGTTTGTAGCAACGCATGGAAAAGCACACCGTTTCACCGCATTGACTAAAGTACCAAAAATGGACGTGACGGGCAAATGGGAAACTACTTTTGGGCTGTCTGAAGGCGAAGAACCATACAGTGCCATTGGGGAGTTTGAAATGGACAACAATCATTTGTCTGGAACTTTTCGGACAGAAACGGGCGATTATCGGTTTTTGGAAGGAACAGTACAAGACAATAAGATGTACCTCTCTTGTTTTGATGGATCTCATGCGTTTTTATTTGAAGGCAAAATCAGAGAAGATAGCACGATTATTGGGTCATTTCGATCAGGCAGGCATTATCGTACGATTTGGGAAGCGACTAAAAATAATGCTGCCAAATTGGGGTCACCAGATTCTTTGACTTACTTAAAAGAAGGCTATGAATCAGTAGCGTTTGCCTTTGAAAATCCAGAAGGAAAAACCATTTCTTTGGATAATCCTGAATATCAAAATAAGGTGAAAATTGTACAAATATTAGGAACTTGGTGTCCTAATTGTCGAGATGAAACGACTTTTTTAGTGGATTATCTAAAGAAAAACAGCCATCCCGATTTGGAAGTGATTGCTTTGGCTTTTGAAAAATATAAAGAGGACGAAAAGGAGAAGGGCAATAATGCTATCAATATTTATAAAAAGCATTTTCAGATGCCTTATGAAATGGTCTATGCTGGCTATTATAATAAAAAACAAGCGGCTGAAAAACTGCCAATGTTGAATCATATATTGTCGTATCCAACCATGATTTTTTTGGATAGGAATAATAAAGTCCGACGAATCCATACAGGTTTTGAAGGACCAGCAACGAGTCAATTTGAACATTTTTCAAAAGATTTTGATGCGTTTGTGACCGAACTTTTAAACGAGAAAGAAATGGTAGTCAAGTAACTTACAGTTGATTTTACCGTCACAAATATAGTGTTTAAATCTCGCTCAACCTCATTCATAAAGTCTAATACCCTAAATCCATAATTCGCAACACGTAAATAACAAAGAAAATGAGTCGAAAGAAATTGGTCTTAGCATATCACCCTAATAATCAAGAGGTTGCTCTTCAAATTGAAAAGCAACTCACTCCGTTTGGATATTCCTTTCAACATTTGGATAGTCAAGATAAATCTATTGACGAACAGATTCTTGAAATGGCTTTGCCAACGATTTTATTGGTGAGTGATAATTTTTTCAAATCGCCTAACTGTATGTCTAATGCTATGCTTTGGACGAAGAAAATGATGAATTTCAACTTATTGTTGCCAGTGGTGGTAGATGGAAATGGGAAAAATTCAGAAACTGGAAAAACGGAGCGTTACGAAACGATTTTTCAACGAGTTAGTGATGTAATAAAATATATGAATTATTGGCAAGACCAATATTTATTGTTGCGAAAAAAACGGAGAACGGCGTCTGCTAAAAAAGAGCCTGCATTGAGTATGCAATTACAAATTGTGAAAAACATTTCCGCAGAAGTTGGAGAGTATTTACGGTTTTTAAAAATGAATAATCCCCTTAGTTTTGCCGATTTTTCTAAAGATAATTATGCAGCCTTTTTTCGATTTACAAAAGATGAAAATCTTAGAGAAAAGGCAGTAGTTGCAGAAGATGCTGAAGTTGCCAAGGAAGAAACCGTAGCAGAGACACCAACGCCAGCGGTACAACCCGAAAAGGAGTTCACTACGATAAATGATCGATTTGCCGGGACGAAAGTAGTAAAGGAGGTTGCAGAAGAAATTCCCGTATTTAAACCAGCCGTTGTACCGCCGAAGTCAGAAGGCGTAACTGCAAAAGTTTCTGATAAAGTAGAAGATAAAATTCCGGTTTTTGTGCCAGCCGTTGTACCTGAACGGTTTACCAACGGAATTAAAAACGAAGTAGAAAAAGTAGCGGAGGATATAGATGACATTCCAGATTTCGTACCTGAAAGACCTTCTAATGGAGTGAAAAATGAAGAAGATTTAGTCACAAAAGAGGAGGATGAAATTCCTGTTTTCGTACGTGCCGTTGTACCTGATCGGTCTAGTAAAAAAAGTGAAGATGTTGATAATGAGGTAGTTGCAGCGGAAGATGTGATTGTTGAAGGTGAAAATCAATCATTGGTGGACATCATTCAAGCATCTTCTAAAGAGATTTTAAAAGAAAACGAAACAGAAGAAATCGAAACACCTGAAGCAGACACTCCTCCTGTTGATTTGAGCACGCTGCCTGGTATGGAATTGTTGACAGATCAGGAAGAATCTGCTGCGACGACTATCAGCAATCCCGAGGATGATTTTATCAAAGCGATTGATTCATTTGGTGACATTGATGAGGATGATATGGATTTTGAAGGAGGAAATTTGGACGATTTGGTGTTGCAATCAGAGTCTGAGAATGACCAGGTTTCAATGGACGAATTGAATCAAATAGTGGAAGACGTGGTGGAAGAAGAAGCACAGGAAGCCAATGATTTAGAGAACAACCAAGAGGTAGAATTGTCGGATTTGATGAATATTTTGGAAGAAAATAAAGTTCAGGATGAAGCAGTAGTGAATGCAGTTTTTGCTACAAATAAAGAAGAGGATGAAACGGAAGAAATTTTAGAAAAAACAGAAGAGGAAATAGTGGACGTAGCTGATTTGTTTGCAGAAAATGGTAGCGCAGAAGCTGTACAAGAACCTTTTGAAATAGATGAAAATGACTTGAAAGATGAGGAATTAATGCGCTTGGTGGCAGAGGTGGAAGAGAAAAATGAATTGGAGGAAATGCCAGCAGTGTCGGAAGAAATAGAATCAAGACCTGAACCAGAGGAAGAAATAGAAGAAGAAGAGGAAAACAGTGATTTAGATGACATTTTTGAGGATGAGGACGATGAAGATGAAATTTATGTGCAAACAGATACCTTGATTAGTCGAGCGTATCAACATTTTGAAGAGCAAGACTGGAGTGGTGGTTTGGCGGTATTAGAGGATGGACTTGGACAAATGCCAGAGGATTCGGATTTGCGTTTTCAATATGCGTTGGCGTTGGCGAAACATAAAAATAATTTTAGTGGGGCAACACGGCAGTTGGAGATTTTGTTAGGTTTTGACCAACAACACGAGGAGGCTTACTTCTTGTTAGGCGAACTGTCTGAAATGCACCAAGATTACTTGATGGCGAGAAATTATTATGAAAAAGTGGTGGCAATCAACGACGATTTTCCTGAGATTTACTATCGTTTAGGGATTATCACTAATTTACATTTTGACGATCAAAAAGAAGAAGCAGTCGCTTATTTTAAAAAAGCAGTTAAGAAAAATAAACGAAACGCGGATGCACAATATCGGCTTGGTATTTTGCTAAATGAGCACTTTGGAAATCATTTAAAAGCGGTTAAATGTTTCAAAAAAGTATTAAATATTCAACCTGAACATCCATTTGCAAACTATGATTTAGCAATTTTATATCATCGATTGGGTGATCGGGCTTTGGCAAATATCTACTATCAAAAAGCAGTAGATATTAATCCAGAACTGAAAACACCAGACAACGACGAAGCCTTCAAATACGAGTTAATTGGTAATGTGGACGAAGCCATTCCACCTGCGACTGAGGAGAGTACTGCCGAGGCAGAATTGGCAAGAGATATGGCTCGCTTGGAGGCGAAAATGGCAAATATTGCGGCAGAAAATGCAACAATGAAGCAGCAAGTTCTGGGTGATTTAGATGCTGAGTTTGGTAATGGTATTAAGGCAGATGTGACGGATGAATTAGTAGAAGAAGAAATTCAGGAAACGCCCGTAGCGGAGATTTCTGCAATGCCTAAACCCGTCGATAAAACCATCTTAATTACAGGCGCAACCGCTGGAATTGGTCGCGCTACTGCGGAAATTTTTGCAGAACATGGCTACCGAATTATCATGACGGGACGGCGCGCGGAACGATTGGATGCATTGAAAGAAGATTTTGAAATTCGTTTTAATGCTCAAGTCAAAACGCTACCATTTGATGTCCGAAATGTGGACGAAGTGCAAGCCGCTATTGACTCCTTAGAATCAGAATGGCGCGAAATTGATATTTTACTCAATAATGCGGGGTTGGCAAAAGGAACTGGACCAATTCATGAAGGTAATTTGCACCATTGGGAGCAAATGATTGACACCAATATTAAAGGTTTGTTATATATGACGCGGGCAATAGTGCCGCATATGGTCTCTAATCGGGAAGGGCATATCATTAATATTGCATCGAGTGCGGGCAAAGAAGTTTACCCGGGCGGCAACGTATACTGCGCGACCAAGCACGCGGTAGATGCATTGACTCGTGCTATGCGAATTGACTTGCATGCGCATAACGTGAGGGTGAGTCAAGTTGCGCCAGGTATGGTAGAGGAGACAGAATTTTCGTTGGTTCGCTATGACGGCGATGCTGAAAAAGCCAAAATTTATGAAGATTTCAATCCATTGACGGCAAGAGATGTAGCAGAGGTGATACACTTCGTAGCGACACGACCAAAGCATGTGAATGTGCAGGATGTGTTGATGTTTGGAACGCAGCAAGCGAACTCGATTTATACCAATCGGGATGGGCGAGCGTAGTATTCGGAGTTCGAAATAGGAGTCATCCCGAATTTTTAATTCCATGAAATGCGGTGCAAAAGCAGCGCATTTCAATCTATTTTGACGGTATGCACGTCGGGGTTCTCAACGAACAGATTAGACTAAAAATTCGGGATGACTCCTGTTTCGAATCAAAACCGTTTAAAACCGCACTAAAGAAGCCGTTTTCACTCGCACATCTTCCACCCATATTTCATAGATATAAACCCCTTTTGGCAAATTTTTATTCGTCAAAACCAGCGTTTCATTCGCCTGAATAGGTGAAGTTAAAACGGGTTGTCCAAGAGTATTTAAAATGCGAATTTCCCCATTTTGAAAGGCAGGACTTTCTACTAAAACGTTAATTTCGGACGCAAAAGGGTTCGGAAAAACGTGTGCTTGTAAAGTTGATTTCAAATCCTCCTCAACACTCACCAACGAACAGTCACCACCCATGTTAGCATCCATCCAATCCAGTCGGTCAGATAGCCAGGTTTTTAAGAAATTAACTTCGCTTTGGTAGGTATCACCCACAAAAGAATTGGGCCAGACGTACTGTCCTAAAACTGGAAAGCGTTGAAAATTTCGTTCCTGGGCTTCGTCAATAGTAGCCGCAGTTTGGTCAATAAAATCGAGTAGGGTAGCGGTTGCCAATTCCTCTTCTCTCAACTCCGTCCACCGACATTGCATTCGATTGCGAAAGCCAGGGATATTGACGATTTTTTTCAACCAAAAAGCCTGCTGATTACAGACGGCGTGCCAATCATACGACCAACCTTCGGGCGAGTTGTCACAGCCATAATCAAAATTAGCGTAGCCCAGATTGATGTCCCAAATTGGACCTAAATGCAACTTGCCACCATTGCTATCCTTCCGTTTGTACATAAAAAAACTGAGGCGATACGCGTCGATTTCTTTCGCAACTTCTAACGCCAAAATGTAATCGATGAAGGAATTAACATCAATCCAGTTTTCGTATGATTGGGCAAAATTGGCAGCACTCATCGCTGCCTCAAAATCGTCCATATATGATTGGATATAATCACTTTGTTCAGGCGTAATCTGATCATAATCGGGGTCGTCAAAAGCGTAGAAAGTATAGGGCCAATAATTGGAGTACCAGCCATCATCAAGCGATTGATTGTCTCTGTCAATTTGAAAAATATAGCCACCAGTCAACTCATCACCTTCGATATCCTGAGGCGTTACATTCGCAATATCCAGTCGATTTTCGTCCCGTTTGATGCGTTCTGTTAAGACATAATAACCCAAATAATCGCCATTGATGATGAGTTCGCAGTGGCGGGTACGCGGTGCATATTGTCCCATTTTTCGAGCAAAATCATAAGTTAAAGTATTGCGCATCAGGCTTTTATCGGAAAAAGGCCCGTGTAGTACCCAATCATTTTCTTCTGGCATACCAAGCAGCGAAACATTATTATTTGAACCATCATCATTCTGTGTTTCAAAACTATAATTCTTCTTATCAAAACTCTGTGAAGATGCTCCTCGAATTTCAATTGATACCTGTCCGTCATAACCATTAAACGGGTCAGTAAGATAATTTCTTTCCGTTGGGCCGTTGTCAATAATACCTAAATGTGCCGTAATTCGCGGATCATCTACAATCTCTTGCCCGTTGGTATTGAGAATTAAAAGCGGGAGGTCAGAAGAGGTAAAATTAAACGGAGGAACAAACCAATTTGGAGTCGATTCGTAGTCATTAGAATTGTCGTTGATGCCCAGCGAGAGATAAAAATTAGAGGATAAATCAGAGGAAAAATTATTGACGTTATGGACTTGAATAGCTAAGATATTTTCTCCATTTTGCAAAAAACTACTAGCATTTTGCATGTAGAAATATTCTGGCTGTTCGTTTTGATATAAATTAGCTTCGTGGTCTGTAAACGTGTTTTCATTATAAGCAATAGGCGTTCCGACTGTTCCTAAATTGGCGCGGGCGAATTCTTCTCCATTCAAATAAGCCACAAATCCATCATCATAATCTGCATTCAAAATAAAGGCATCAATTTTGGAAATGTCGGTAATGTCAAACTTTTTGCGGAGAAAAACCGAGTTGGTAAAACCGATATTTGTACCATCGTCGCCATCCCCATATCCAAAACCACCTTCACCAGTGTTCCAGCTATTGTCGTTAAAACTTACGGTAAACCAATCGTTTGGAAAGCCACTTTCTCCAGTCTTATACTGCCAATTGTCATCTGCAAAAACGGCAGTTTCCCAATGGTCAATTTGTCCAAATCCTTGATTAGAAATGAGGAAAATAAAAATGGATAGTAGGTGTCTTGATACTGATAAAAAACGCATAAGTAGTTTTTTTTT
>CAYUNA010000185.1:0-7705 GCA_964445895.1 uncultured Saprospiraceae bacterium
TTTTTATAAAAAATCCAGCTTTTGCTCCGTCTATAAAAAATAATCAGGTGGTGCGAGCGGACAAAAGACCTTTTGATACAATCTCGTAAGATTTTTTCACCTCTCAAATATTAGAATTAAATGTATCCGAGTACTTACATCACCTCATCCATCATTTTTTCTTTTAAAAAATTCAGATGCTGCTCTTTCCATTTTTCAATAGCACCATAATTTTTACCATCTATAACTATCTCATTTTCAAAAACTTCGCCAAGTTTAGCAAAAGCCATATTATTAGAAATTAAGTATTTAAGTAATTTGTTTTCTTGGTCAGGCGCAACTGTTAGGAGTATTCGATTTTGACTTTCCCCAAACAAAAATGCATCTCTTCGATAGGTTTCAACGGTTTCTATATAAAAACCCAATCCTTGTATCATTGCACTTTTCATCAAGGCAATAAATAATCCTCCCTGCCCCACATCATTAATAGAGGTTAAAAGATTTTTATCAATCATTTTCTGCAAATGTCTATTTAATTCTACTGCTTCATGCCAATCGAAATAGGGCGATTGAGAAAACGGCACTTTCTTGACTGACCGCAAATATTCCGAACCTGCCAGGTCATTTTGTGCATTGCCTATCATATAAATGAAGTCGCCCATTTCTTGAAAATCTAATGGGATTTGGTCTTGTGCATTATCTAGTTTTCCTACCGCATGAATTATCGGCCGGGGTAAGAAATCGGTAGTATTTCCGTCTTTTTTTGATGGAAAAGCTGCCACATCTCCGCCTGCTATTGAGATGTTTAATGCCGAACAAGCGTCTTCAATACCCTTAGTTGTTTGTAAAAATTGCCAATAAATTTCGGGGTCATTCAGGTCGCCAAAATTCAACGCAGGAAAAATTGACAATGTTTTTCCTCCAGAACAAATAATGCGTCGTACCGCAGTCACTACCATACTCATCGCTGCAGCCGCAGGACTCGTATAGGTTTGAGATGGTTGACAAATAGAAGAAACCAGTAACAGTTTTTCTGAGTTGGGCAATGGTAAAATATCTGCACAAGCCCTTGACTTTAAAGCCGATTCTTCATCTTTTTGAAAAATCCAACGCTTCGATACTATATTAGGTGCAAGAAAAAGCTGTTTCGCTGCATGGATGAGGTCTTTTGGTGGATTTATTTTTTTTGTAGAAAATTTTGGGATGTTTTTTAGATACTTCGGCTTTGAAAAAGGGCGATTTTCTGCACCTTTTTCGAGGTCGCCCGTCGTAGGAATGTTGACCAATTGTTTATCATTCAGAAAAACCTCTATTTGAGAACTATCGGTGACTTCACCTATTTCTAAAAATGGAGAATTGGTGGCATTTAATATTTCAATCAAATCAGCTTTATCTGCTGCTTTGATGGTAATTAAAAATTGGTTTTTACTTTTCGAAACAAGCCATTTATTTAAGGCTACGTTATCAATTGCTGCAAAATTTAAACGTATTCCCTTTTTAAAATGATGACAAAGACGACTTACCATTGGCACAATCCCCAACGTTCCTGTAAATTCAATATTTACAATGTTTTTACCTTTTAAAATATCTAAGAATGTTGTAGAAGATTGTTCACAAACGGTTTCAGATTTCCAAAAGGCAGGATTAAGTAATAGCAGTTTATCACCAGTTTCAACGACTGAATTAGATGCCTTATTCCCGTTTTTAACCCAACCTATATTTAAGCTGAAAATAAGGGATAAGTCAAGTTGATTTTCATGAAAAGAAACTTTTGGATTGGTCTGTATTTCTAAATCAGCTGATGTTAAATCAGTTTTTTTGGTCTTTGCTTGTTCTATTTTTTTTAGGAGAAGTTGGCAATTAGGTGACTGATAATCAGGTAGTTGCCAATTTTGGAAAGTGGCGATTGGTGTAGCATTTGTGGACACCAGTTTTGGAAAGAAGGAAGCAGAAATATCTTGAGTTAAACATTGCCTATCCATTGAAAATACGCAAGACAGCTCATCATCAATTTTAACAACAACGGGCTTGGTCGTATGCGTATTTTTATCTTGTGTATACAGTGGGTTGAGCCATCGAATACTATTCTTCAATGAAATTTCCGTTGCCCAAAGCAAGGAAAAAAAAGTAAGTTCTAATGCTGTTGGTGTTCTGTTTAAATAATTTTCAACTTGTTGCTTTTCTTTCTCGGATAACGCTTGATATTGACTAAAATCTTCAGAACCTATCGAATCTTCTTCGGTCATAATTTGTTTCACAGACTATAAAATGTTCTCTTGTTTGTTGTACTATATATACTTTAGGAATGCAGTTGAGCAAGTTTAAAGCCGCTCAACTGCATTTATAAAATCTTATGTTTTGCTTTTGAAATAACGCTTAGTAGTAAGTCAAGTTATCATACTTGACTTACTACTTAGGAACGCGAACTAAATAACCTTCAAGAACCGAAGTTTATTTAATTCGCGTTCCTTATTTGAAACTACGAATCTTTAATATTGCTCTTTTTCATTTGGAAAATCTCCGCTTTTGACATCCTTGATATAATCGCCGACAGCGCCTTGAATGGTATCAAATAATTCTAGATACCTTCGCAAAAATCGCGGCGCAAAATCCTTCGTAATTCCCAATAAATCATGCGTTACTAACACTTGACCATCTGCATCTGCACCACCACCAATACCAATTGTAGGAATCGTCAGCATCTCAGAAACTTCTTTCGTCAACTTGGCTGGAATTTTTTCTAAAACCAATCCAAAGCAGCCCAAATCTTCCAAAATTTTCGCATCCTGCTTTAATTTTTCTGCTTCATCCACTGCTTTAGCCCTAACTTTATAGGTTCCAAATTTATAAATTGATTGTGGAGTCAAACCTAAATGCCCCATCACTGGCACACCTGCCGACAATATCCGCCGAATGGAATCTTCAATCTCTGCGCCACCTTCCAACTTAACCGCGTGTGCGCCTGATTCTTTCATAATTCGAATGGCAGAATCCAGTGCTTTGGTAGAATTTCCCTGATATGAACCAAACGGCAAATCAACCACCACCAACGCTCGTTTAACTGCTCGAACTACCGACGCACCATGATAAATCATCTGATCAAGCGTAATTGGGAGGGTCGTCTCATGCCCAGCCATTACGTTAGAGGCAGAATCGCCTACGAGAATCACGTCAATTCCAGCAGCATCCACAATCCGTGCCATCGAGTAATCGTAGGCGGTAAGCATAGTTATTTTTTCGCCTCGGTTTTTCATCGCTTGAAGTACGTGAACGGTCACGCGTTTCACATCTTTGTGTACAGACATTATTGATTGATTTGTTTTTACTTCATTGCTTACATAGTCACATCACTTTTCATGTTGTGTTTGCTATGAGGTAAAAAAATTTGCGGCATTAATTTCAAAAAAACTGCAAGGTAAGAAACGCGGAAAGTAAGGCAAGGTGGTTTTGATTTTTTTTTGAAAATTTTATAAAAAAGGAGAATTAATTGCTGCGCGGCATTTACTTGTTGCCGTTCCTTAAAGCCTCCGTTACCCCTTCCCCAATCAAATTAAAAATCGTCACCGTCAAAAAAATCATAAACCCTGGAAATACGGCCAGCCACCATGCTTTGATGCTGTCTTGACTTCGTGCGTCGGTCAACATACTGCCCCAGGTAATTTCGTCAGATGCTGCTCCAAGATTTAAAAAGGAAAGACTGGCTTCGAGTAAAATTGCACCCGCAATACCAAAAGCAACCGTAATCAAAATAGGTGTAATGGCATTGGGTAAGGCGTGTCGCAACATCATCCGCACATTCCCATAGCCGAGTGCGCGACCTGCTTCCATATACTCCAAATTGCGAATTCGGAGCATTTCCGCACGGGTAAATCGAGCAATGCCTGTCCATCCTAAAAAACCGATGATTAGCATGACATAAAGAATGGATTTATCTTGAATAATGGCGACTAAAGAGAGTAGTAAAAGTAGCCCTGGTATGGAAGTTAAGACTTCAATTGCCCGCATGATTAATAAGTCAATTGGGAATTTTATCTTTTTTCCGAAAATTGAAATGCGTTTTAAAATAGAAGCTAATGCATTGAAAACCAGAAGGATAAATAAGAATATTAAAACACTTTTTATGAATTCAATAAATAAACCGCCATCTTTACCTGCCATTCGCAATTGATAAGCTCTTGCAGAAAATGCGAAGAAAATCCCAAAGAAAAAACCAATAAAGTTCAATAAAATTCGAATACGGGAAATCTTCAATTTGTCATCACCAAAATAACCTGCCAAACTGCCAAAAAATACGCCTAAAACTACTGCAATCGACATCGCGATTAATCCAACTAATAGCGCATAACGCACCCCAATAATCAAGCCTGCTGTTATATCTTTTCCTGTCAAACCCGTGCCCAACCAATGCCGCCAACGCAATGATTTGACTTTTTGCTCGCCAAATGGACTGAGCCGACTCGCGTATAAATCAGTCTTATTTGCACTGTATGGAATCAGTGGGAAAATCGCTGATTCGTACTCAATATTTGCCCAATCTTGGTTTAAAAATGCGGAATCCGGCTTAGTTAACTTTAACTCTTCGAGATAGGAATGAAAAACGGGAAAGTAAGTTTCGCCTTCAAATTGGCAATATAAAGGTCGCTCATTGGCGATAAAATCTGCAAAAACAGCGATAAAAATCAATACATACAAAATTCGCAACGACCACTTAGCCAGCCTGTTTTTGCGAAAGCGTTGCCAAAATTCTTTATTCCAGGAATTGGGTAGCGTTCGCTGTTCGGCTTGTTCCAGTAATTGTTTCGTTGATTTTTTTCCGAAGAAATACATTGCATTATTGTTGCATTGCCGAATTACTTTTTAGGCAAAAAAAAATCATGGTGACTTGTAAAATCACCATGATTTAATATTCATTTAAGCAAACGCTTTATCTACGATTGCTTTCTGTTGCATATCATGTACTGATTTAAAACCAGTGGCTGGAGAAGCACTTGCTTTTCGTGAAACCAATGTGAAGTCACGCTCCGAATAGTTCGTTTTAATGTGCTGCCATGCGCCCATGTTCATTGGTTCTTCTTGCACCCAATACGCCTCGGCATTGCTGTATCGCTTGAAGATTGCTTCCAATTGCTTGTGCGGCAACGGATACAATTGTTCGACTCGAACGATGGCTACATCTTCTCGTTTTTCCTCACGTTTTCGAGCTGCCAAATCGTAGTATACTTTTCCGGTACAGAATAAAACACGCTTCACTTTCTTGTTACTTCGCTTGCCAACTGTTGCATCATCCAATACTTCCTGGAATTTCGTCCCTGTTTCAAATTCTGCATATTCAGAAACTACTTCTGGGTGTCGCAATAATGATTTTGGCGTCATCACAATTAACGGCTTGCGGAATGGTCGCGCCAATTGACGACGAATCAAGTGGAAGAAATTGGCGGGAGTCGTACAGTTTGCGACTGTCATATTATTTTGTGCGCAAGACTGCAAAAATCGTTCAACACGTCCACTTGAATGCTCTGGTCCCTGACCTGCGTAGCCATGTGGCAACAACAAGACCAAGCCATTCATTCGATTCCATTTACTTTCTGCTGCAGATATATATTGGTCAACAATGGTTTGTGCGCCATTGTAAAAATCACCAAATTGACCTTCCCAAATGACTAAATTATCAGGAGAAGCCATTGCATAACCATATTCAAAACCCATCACAGCAAACTCTGACAACAAGGAATTGAAAATTCTAAACTGCCCTTGTTTATCAGACATACCATGCAGGCGATTGTAGATTTTGGTGGTGCCATCATCATTCAAAACTGCGTGCCGGTGAGAGAACGTACCACGTCGTACATCCTGCCCCGTCATCCGTACATCGTGTCCCTCCAACAACAAACTACCATACGCCATCAATTCTGCCATCGCCCAATCCAATTGATTGACATCCAGCAACTTTTGTTTACCTTTTAATACACGTTTGATTTTACTGACAATATTAATATCAGTTGGTAGTTGCATTAAATGCTCAACGATTTGCTTACGAGTAGCCGAGTTAATTCCGGTTTCTGGCGAGGATTCAAAGTCTTTTTCTGTAGTTTCTTTACGCAATTTTCGCCAAGCCTGTTCGGGTTCCTGATATTTATAGTCTGGTGTGTTATTTTTGACATCATCCAACTTGTTTTGAAGAATGTTCCAAAAATCCTGCTCGATTTTATCCAACTCTTTTTTCGACAAATCACCTCTTTCCAAGAGTTTTTTACCATAAATTTCTCGAACGTCAGGATGCTTTTTGATAATATTGTACATCTCTGGTTGAGTAAAATTCGGGTCATCTCCTTCATTGTGTCCGTGTCTTCGGAAACAAACCATATCGATGAATACGTCATTATTGAATTTTTGACGGTATTCCATTGCCATCTCTACGGCGAAAATAACTGCTTCCGGGTCATCTCCGTTGACATGAAAAACAGGTGCTTGTACTACTGCCGCTGCCGCAGTACAGTAGGTCGAAGAACGTGCATCGTAAAAGTCGGTTGTAAAACCAATTTGATTATTAATCACAAAATGAATTGTTCCACCTGTTGTATAAGCAGGCAATTTACTCATTTGTACTGTTTCAAAAACAACTCCCTGACCTGCCACTGCCGCATCTCCGTGAATTAAAATCGGCAAAATTTTATCGTAATCATTTTTATAAAGCATATCTGCTTTTGCTCGTGCAAAACCTTCCACTACCGGGTCTACACTTTCCAAATGCGAAGGATTCGGTGCGAGCTTTAGATGTACTTTTTTGCCACCTGTCGTTTCTACAATTGAAGAATAACCTAAATGATATTTTACGTCACCATCACCTAATTTCAAATCAGGGACTGCTGTTCCTTCAAATTCAGAAAAAATCTGGTCGTAGGATTTTTGCATGATATTCGCCAACACATTCAAGCGACCCCGGTGCGCCATACCGATGACGACTTCTTCTAAACCGAACTCTGCACCCAAATTGACAATAGCATCTAATGCTGGAATTGCTGAATCTCCTCCTTCCAAAGAAAATCGTTTTTGCCCTACATATTTGGTATGCAAAAACTTCTCAAAACCAACTGCACCGTTTAACTTTTCTAAAATTCGGCGCTTTTTTTCTAATGATAATTTATATTGCTCCTCTGGGTCGTGGTTTTCAATTTTTTCACGAATCCATCGGCGTCGCTCGCGGCTCTCAATGTAGTTGTATTCAAAACCAATCGAACCACAATATACTTTTTCTAAATGCGCCACGATTTCTCGTAAAGTTGCATCTTTTAAACCTCGAATTTCATTGCCTGCTTTAAAAACAGTATCCAAATCAGCATCCGATAAACCAAAATCTTTCAATTCTAAATTTGGTGCGCGATTGCGGCGTTCCCGAATTGGATTGGTTTTAGAGCGTAAGTGTCCGCGATTTCGGTAGGCCCGGATGATAGATAAAACGCTAAATTCCTTGATATTGGTATCGTTGAAGTCTCCACTTTTGGCTGCATTCGACGACATTGCTGCCCCCGAATTACCATTTTCTGAAAATTCAAATCCTTTAAAAAAGGTCCTCCAGCTTTCATCTACCGAATTTGGATCTTGCTTATACTGGTCATACAAATTCGCAATAAAACTTGGATGCGCGTTGGAAATAAATGAGAAATCTGTCATTTTTACAGTGTAATTGGTGTATCGGTGAATTAGTCTTCTGGTAACAACCAAATTA
>CAYUNA010000186.1:0-7704 GCA_964445895.1 uncultured Saprospiraceae bacterium
CTTTTGTATTTTAGAAGGTCTCTTACTTCACTTTGACAATTTTTTCCTGCTGAATTACTTTTCCGGCAACTGCCAATTCTACAAAATATAAACCAGCTTGTAAGTCATTTCCAACGGCTACTACCCCACTGTTGCCAGCGACTTGATAAGTTTCCATCAATTGACCTAAAGCATTGTATACTTTAATTGTTGCATTTTCTAAAGCAATCTCGGTATTAAAACCAATTGCGATATTTTCTGTAAATGGATTTGGAAATGCCGTAAAATTGATGTTTTTATAAATATCATCAACATCTGTGATAACGACAGTCACTGTTTGAGAGAAAGGAACCTGACCACAATCGTTAATTCCCGTCAACAAGACTTCATATTCTCCTGTTTCAGAATAAGTATGGGTTGGGTTTTCTTCGTTACTTTCGTTATCATCTCCAAAATTCCATAAGTACTGCGTTGCATCTTGAGATAAATTAGTGAACACAACTTGCCCGTCGCCACCAATCGTTGCTTCAAAATTAATGGTTGGCAACGCTCCCACTACAATCACCTGACTTTCAATTACATTACTTGTACCTGAAGCATTCGTGACGGTCAACGACACACTGTAAGTTCCTGGCGTATTGTAAGTTACAGTCGGATTTTGTTCGGTTGAAGTTTCATCATCAGACCCCGGTATTGCCCATTCCCAGGCAGTTGGTGTACCGGTTGATTGGTCAGAAAAACTAACTTCAAATGGCACACAACCTGTCAAAGCACTAATTTCAAAATTAGCAATAGGAGGCACGCTCATAATTTCTACATCGAATGAAACAGTAGAACTTCCACAAGCATTGGTCGTCGTCAAAGTGACGTTATATGTCCCTGTTTCATTATAGGTATAGGTTGGATTCTCCAGAGTACTTGTACCATTGTCACCAAAATCCCAAGCATAAGTCGTACCACCGATAGAGGTATTGGTGAAGTCAATAACATTACCAGTTGGAGTGAAATTGAAATCCGCTGTGGGGGTAGTACCGATAGAAATAATGTCGTTATTATTCAATTCAAACGTGTTGCCTTGGTCGGTTGTCACGATTAAAGATACACTGAATGTTCCTGCATCTGAATACGTTACCGAAGGATTTGCCACGTTAGAAGTTGCAGGAGTTCCACCTTCAAATGTCCAGCTATAAGTCGCTGTGCTGTCTGATTGGTCTAAGAAATCAATGGTCGTTGGCACACATCCAGTCGTCGAAGAAATCGAAAACGGCGGATAAAGCGACGTTTCTCTAATCAAAAATTTATCGAATGCCGCTTCTACAAGGTGCCCAGGGTCTTGGTCACCAGATTCCACGATTAGCGTCATATTATTGCTCAATGAAATAAAATCCACCAAGTTGTATTCTTCCGAATCAAACCATTGACTGTTGCTTTCATTGGTATTGAAAAGGACTACTTCATCTGTGCCATTATTGATACGAACTTCGAGTTCATCATTTGGTGGCCCACCGTTTCCACCATCATTGAAAAACCAATAACTAAAGGTCAAAACAGGTAAATTATACCCTGACAAATCGATTATTGGAGAGACCAATTGAGTGTTTCCGCCGTCGATATCATCGTTTCCAGCACCACCACCAGCGTTTCCAGTAACATAAGCCTGGTCACCAATATCATCTCCTACATCATCACCAGGGTTACTCGGTTGACCATTAAAATTAGTCCCGTTGGGTTCACCTAACTCCCAGTCACCTGTTGTCGCACCTTGATTGACCAAATTCCAGCCTAAATCGGTAAAAAAGTCATCTTGATAACCTGTTTCTAATTCAATAAATACATCCTCACCACTCACTATTGTCGTTGTTCCTTGCAAATGCAGGCATCCCCAGGCGGCAGCTAAAACATCAAAATCTCCTTCCAAATCATCAGGAATTGGAAATTTACCATCAGCATCACTTGTTGCCTCATAGGTTTCAGTTCCATTTGTCAATAAAATATAAGCTCCCGAAATTGGGTCACCATTGGATGCTTTTACGGTATTCCCTGTAAGTGGGAAAGTTCCTAATTGAGCATTTAATATAGTGATTACACCATTTTCCAATGTTGCAGATAACGTTTCCGGGAAATATCCTGGCGCACTAAATGTGACATCAAAAACACCCGGAATCGCTTGCCCTGTTTTGTATTCTCCTGTCAAATCAGATGTTCCCATATTGGCTTGTGGCGAATCAATTTCTACAGTTGCACCAAAGATTGGATTACCCGTAGCGGCATCGGTCACAAAGCCTTCCAACCAGCACGCACGCACCAAATTGGGTTGTAGAACATATAAACCACTATTAATATCTGAAACCAAAACCAGACCAGATGGTAAGAAAGGATATAAACCCCATGCGCCACTAAATCCACCATTGCCTCCCAAGAAGGTGTCGTAATTTCCAACTTCAATTAAATTAGAAGGATTGGAAGCATCTACCACAATTCCTCCGTCGGTATAGTAAGAAATCAATAACCAATCATCCCAAACATGGACATTGTGAGGAATAACATTCTCGCCAATAGTAGCAAGTGGTACAAATTGGTCAATTTCAACAATATTATCTAAATCCGAAATATCATAAGCCCCAATAGGTGCATTGGCAACTTCGTCGGTCGTAAATACAGTATTGCTATCATCACTCAACCATGCATTATGAGTAAAGTTAAATGGTGTTGGTTGTGTCGCTTCCAGGGTTATATTGGTCTTGTCTGAAACATCATAAATGCCCAAGTGCCCCTCAAATATTTCAGAAGAGTACATAACATTGTCTCTTGTAAAGACATCATGCGAATACGTTGGCGGTGCAAGTGCTTCCAAAACTGGCGTGCCTGGAGTAGTAAAAACATCGAGGATAATCATCCCTCCGTCGTTATTATTACAGCCTGCCAAATAAGCAAAACCAAATTCATCAATGTAGATGTTGTGGCAAGTATTCATTACCTCGCCAGCGATGGTTGGATTCCAGTTGAACCAAGTAATATCGTTAGGGGCATTGGTTAAGTCAATGACCAATAAACCCTCTGTAGTTCCATTTTGGTCGCAAGTCACATAAGCGTAATTGCCCCAGGTTTTGATGTCTCGCCAGGTTGATTGTTCTCCTGGAATGTACTGAACTTCCGTTGGGTTAGAAGGGTCAGCAAGACTGACGATAGATGTACCATTGCCCAGACCTACGATAGCATATTCGGTGCCGTCGTCGGGGTCTGCCCAGCCCCAGATGTCGCTGAGATTTGTATTGTAACCTAGTTGACCAACTAAGTCCATGTTTAATTGTGCAAAAATAGAAGTCGAGCAAAGTAAAAATGCTAATATTTGTACCGTTTTTTTCATCCGAGAAATTAGTTATATTTAGACTTGTTTGTAAATAAAGATTTTTTTAAAAAGTGTTTGGAAGCGTTTTTTTTGAATGACAAAAGTATGATTCTTAATAAGGAAAAACATGGTAAACCTGTAATTTGTTGGGAAATTGACAAACGAAGGAAAAGAAAATAACTAAATCCCTTTTTGTATGGGCAATGCTTCGCTGCGAATCCCATCAATTTCCATAATTAAAAAATACATGCCGACCGCCAGGTTGTCGTTAATTTCAATTTTTCCCATAGTATCCGTTAATGGATAAACCCCAATTTTTTGACCAACCGCATTGTATAAGATAGCCTCCATTTTAGAAAAAGGAAATTTCGATTGATAAGCGATGGTCAATTCATTTTGAAATGGATTTGGAAACACCCCAAACTGCACGTTTTCATCATCAAAAACAAAGACATCCTGACTAATTTCATCAGAAACCCGAAAATCATCTAAGCCCGCGTCCGCAATATCATCGGTCAAAAATCGGTCAAAAGCAGTGAATGAAACCGTCATGGAATCGGTAATTTCGAGGTAATCAGATAACTTAAAACTACGGGCTTCGCGCCACTCTCCCCGAGAATCCTCTATCACTTCTACCACCACTTCTTCAATCCCATTGTTAACCGTCACAAACATCGAATCCCGCTGCCGAAACTCATCGTCAATTGGTAAATTGACAAACCAGGGCCGATACGATAAAGTAGGCTCAAAATAAGTTGTCAAATCCATGTTTGGAGTCGTAATTGTAGTTTCACCGTTGTCAATATCACCACTTTTTCCATCAATTTCCCCATTGCGCGTCACCCAACAGCGATTGCCAAAATCTTCAGTATCGGCGGCAGCTTGAACGGGTTCATCGTTCCAGGTTGTACCAAGAGGAACTTCTCTAACCCACTCACCCCGGTCGGTGGTATTGCTGACTTGCCAACCTAAATCGACGTTAAAATTATCTTCATAAATACGCTTCAATTCAAACGTTTTACTACTTTCTCCTGTAATGCTTTGTCCGGATAATCCGATATTTTCATATCCCCAAATTCCAAGATATAATGTGTAATCCCCTTCAAAAATATCGGGAATAACAAAGTTTCCATCCGCATCCGTTTGTGTCTCATAATTAACTTCGGTGCCCTCCATCAAAATCACTGCGCCTTCGAGGGGATTTTGATTAAATTCATCCACTACTTTTCCATTAAAAACAAATTGCGGCAAAGGATCCAACTCTACATTTAAAACCGTAATTTCTCCATTTTCTAACGTAGCCTCCGCTATTTTATCATAAAAACCAATGGCTTTGAAACGGACAGAAAGAATTCCATTTTCGACCAAGCCCGTTTTATAATTTCCGACAATATCGGTGGTTTCAAAATTGGCAATATCAGATTGGATGGTAACCTCAGCATCCAAAATCCCTACCCCCGTTTCGCTGTTCGTCACCTTACCTTCGAGGTAGGCTGCCCGTTGAAAAGTGGGTTGCAAGACAAATAATCCGCCCGTAATGTCACTTGCTAAAATCAACCCTGATGGCAAAAACGGATACGCCCCCCAATCTCCATTAAATCCAGAATCTGTTCCTTGAAAAGTATCGTACTGACCGACTTCTACCAAATTGTCAGGCTTCGTCGCATCTACTATCACACAACCATCAGAGTAGTGAGAAATCACCAAATAATCACCTAAAACATGAACATTGTGCGGAATCACACCTGTGCCTAAAGTAGCGGCTGGGCGATAAGCATCTAAAAAACGGATGTCTGCCGGATTACTCACATCGTAGGCTGCGGTGAAAGCATTCGCACGCTCGTCAGTAGTATATAGGGTGTTTCCATCGTCAGACAACCAGGCATTATGACAAAATTCAAAAGGCGTTTTGCGCTCCCCTAATTTGATGGGTTCGAGTTTGTCAGTTACATCAAAAATACTAAAACGTCCCTCTAGTATTTCGGAAGAATACAACAAATTATTGCGCGTATAAGCATCATGAGAATAAACGGCTTCGGTGGCGCCCACGTAAATTGGCTGCCCGGGTGTCGTCGCTACATCTACCATAATTACGCCGCCTTCATTGAGATTACAGCCCGATAAATACGCTATTCCAAACTCGTCAATATAAATATTATGACAGTTGAACAGGGTATCCTCGTCTGTTCCAATCGACAAATCAGGCAGATGCGGATTCCAATTAAAAGAACTCACCTCATTGGGTAAATCCGATAAATCAATCACCAAAAGCCCATCTTCCGAAGGAGAATCAGTGGTGACATAAGCATAGTTGTTCCAGGTTTTCAAGTCTCGCCAAACAGACTCATCACCGTTGATTTTAGCTACTTCCAAAGGATTTGCAGGGTCGGCAAGACTAACAATGGAAGTACCTAATCGAGTACCAACCAACGCATATTCTGTACCATCAGGTGCGACATAGCCCCAAATATCGTTGAGTCTTTCCGGGTAAGAAAGTTGTCCGACAAGTTCCATATTTACCTGGGAAAATGTGATAGAACTAATTGTCAGACAGCACAGTAAGAGTAAGTTTTTTTTCATTATAAACTGCTTTTTTCGGTTCTAATTAACGGTAAAAAAATAAACTGTCCACTTGGCGGACTTATTATTTCATCGTTACTAAGTGAAACGAATTCAATTTTTCAAAATCGAATATAAATAGCAAGGTAACAGAATCTTTAATAGAATGGATTAGACCGGTAAGTTGTTTTAGAAACTTGCAGACAAATTGGATAAGTTTTAATTTAAAATCGAAAAATGCAGGAAAATAAATACGATAAATCAATCTTTCACGCACCGGCAGGACAGTGCTGTTCCAATATCTTCTCGCTTGGCATCCCATTTATTAACAAAAGTTCGCTCACCAAACATAAAACGAGCGTATCCCACTTCATTTTCAATAGCCGACCAAAAGGCAGCGGCATATCCTAAACCTTCCAATCCAGGCGTTTCAATGCCCGTAGCTTCTGAAAAATAATAGCCGGCAGGCAGTACTTTAAACCCTAACGAATCTCTTCCACTTTCCCCGTCTTTCCAATCCATCTTTGCTTTCATATTGGTAGCATGTTCGCCACGCCAACCACCTTGCCCGATGAAAGAAACAGGCATTCCGTGTGCAATTTCCAAGGTATCCCATTCCGCATCAGTAGGCAGATGCCAGCCAGCAGGACATGCCGTTTGAGCGGGAATTAAATCATATAATCTTCCATACTTTTTTGAAGGATTCAGCGGATTAGTCATTGACTCTGAAGCATTGAATCTTAAGTTTTCCGCCAGCCACGTCTGCTTTCCTATAGTTACTATTTTATAGATTTCTCCGTCACGCGAGTCAATTATAGTATTGGAAAGTGCTATTGTATTTGATGAAACAGGTATCGTTGTACGCGTAGAACTTACCATCGGTTTATTCTTTTTCTTGTCAGTTTCTTTTTCATTCTGGATGTCTATACAGCTCATTATTAGAAAAGACAATAATGCAATAGTGAATGTATTTTTGACCAATTTAATGTTTTAATTTGTAAAACTCGTTTCTGCCCCCTTAAAATCCACACCCACTTTACCGCAATGCTGTTGAATTAAGGAATTTTGATGGCACGGGTAGCGGATACCTTTAGGGTATCTGCTACCTTTTTGCTGCGTTTTAGGTAGCAGATACCTTGAAGGTATCCGCTACCCGCGCTTAATTCAACAGCATTGCACTTTACCGCAGGCAAAGCGCAGTGTTTTTTTTTGAAGTTCGAAAATCTTATAATTTTCTCGCTTCTCATGCTGTTCTAAGTGCCTCGTAGTAATTAATTCACTTCACACCTTCATTTGCTCCAATTTTCTTGCTCTCAAATACAAAAATAACGGAAAAGTAAAGGCAATCGCTATCAGAAAGGTTAATGGAATCAAGACCCACCAAAATTTAATTTTCAAACGTAACGCCT
Source organism: uncultured Saprospiraceae bacterium (assembly GCA_964445895.1). Classification (GTDB taxonomy): domain Bacteria; phylum Bacteroidota; class Bacteroidia; order Chitinophagales; family Saprospiraceae; genus CAYUNA01. The sequence goes on from CAYUNA010000186.1 coordinate 7,297, forward strand.
CTGGAATCATCCAAACAAAAAATGTAATCACTACTACGGAAATATCTGCAACGATAGATTTTGCGGGTAAAGTAGTCTTGCATTGAGCAATAAAATTAGTTATCGAAGTATCTTCCGCCGTTTGAAAAAATTGAATATTAAAATACCATGTCCAGCAAAGACCAAGGATAGATAATAATAGGTAAAGATGTTTGCGTTTCATATTGATATTTTTAGTTATTAGAACCCGAAAAAAATAAAAACTGCATCAGGATTATTTCACCTGATGCAGCTTTGCTTTTATCATTTTGACCGCAGTCGAGCAATCAATGCTTTATCCGCCGACACTACCTTTTGTGCTACTTTTGCTCTGCGCTTTCAATTCTTTTTCAAATAAGGAATACTGATATGCAGACATCATTGCTTTAA
>CAYUNA010000187.1:0-7635 GCA_964445895.1 uncultured Saprospiraceae bacterium
ATACATGACTGTGTTAGTTTGAAGTCAGAACCATAAAATATTGGTTTACAGGCGAATAAAAATCAAAGATGCCCTAAGATTACGAGTAAATTTCCTCAATGTTAAATTTGTACTTAAATCAGGGACGAACCTACAAATTTTTTCCCTACTTTTGCCACTCAATTGATGAACAAATTTATAAAATACCACATTTTTAAATTTATCTTATCAAAAGATTAACATCCCACCTGCTGGATTTCCCAATAATTTCAAATATATAGTTTTCTAAAATAAGACTGTCTTGCTGTCTAATCGCTGACTTAATTTGTTATATTTTAATAAATTCGGTCATCTGTTTTGAATAAGCGGTCTACATTAGACCAAATAACCAATCAAAAATGTACTTTTGCGAAAATTAATCAAATTCAATTTATGAAACAACTCTTACTATCTATTTTGTTTATTGGCGGTTGTCTTGTTTCGGGCTTCAGTCAGACAGTCATCAAAGGATTTGTCAAAGAAGTCAATACTGAGCCTGTCACCAATGCCTTGGTAGAGGTTGCTGGGCAAACAACCGAAACAGACGAAAATGGCTATTTCTCTTTGCAGTTTGAAAGCTTGGAAGGAGAGGTTACAGTCAATATTTCAAAAGCAGGAATTGAAACCATTACCAGAAAAGTGACGCTACAACTTGGTCAGGTTTCTGACTTGGGAATGATTGAAGCTAAATTAGTCACTAGTGAAGTGGATTACACTGCGGAAGACCGAATTTCAACGATTGCCATTATTTCTGACGAAATTGAATCGGTACAGGACAATCAAAATATTTCGGGAGTATTGACGGCTTCGCGAGACGTTTTTGTCAATACCGCAGCCTTTACTTTTGGAAATGCGCGATTCCGAATTCGAGGATATGATTCTGAAAATTCAGAGATATTATTAAATGGAGTGCCGTTTAATGAATTGGAAAATGGTCGGGTATTTTGGAGTGCTTGGGGAGGTTTGAATGACGTTACGCGGAATCGCCAAAATGCTTTCGGTTTGCAGCCAACCACCTATGGTTTTGGTGGAGTTGCTGGTGCTTCCTCGATTGACTTGCGAGCTTCTTCACAACGAGCACAATCTCGATTTTCTTACGCTATTTCTAATAGAAGCTATCGACATCGAGTAATGTTGACTCATTCGACAGGCATGATGCAAAATGGTTGGGCAGTGTCGGCATCGGTTTCTAGACGATGGGCAGACGAAGGATTTATTGAAGCGACTTCATACGATGCTTATTCTTATTTTTTATCGGTTGATAGAAAATTGGGTGAAAATTCTACTTTAAATTTTGTAGCATTAGGCGCACCGAGCAAGCGTGGACGGTCAACGGCAGCCGTGGAAGAAGTGACGGATTTGACCAATGATAATTATTACAATCCATATTGGGGATATCAGAATGGCGAAAAGCGTAATTCACGAATTCGCAACACTAACCAGCCCATTCTTATGTTGCGAAATGATTGGGATATGACCAAAAATCAAAAGTTGACTACGGCTGTTTCTTATCAATTTGGACGCAATGGAAGTACTACTTTAGACTGGTTTGAAGCTGCTGACCCACGACCTGATTATTATCGAAACTTGCCAAGTTATTATGCTTCCGAATTTCCGGGTAACCCAGAGTTGGCAGAAAATGTTGCAGCGGGCATTATTTCGGGTGAAAACGATTTTCAACTGGATTGGGATAGTTATTATGAAGCCAATAATAACAATAGTGACTTTGTAGTTGAAAACGCAAATGGGTCTGGTAATACGATTCAGGGGCGATTCGCACAATACAAAATTATTGACCAACGCTATGATAGCAAAGAGTTAAATATTAATATTAACTATGAGAATGTCTTGACCGATAATATTACTCTGACGTCAGGGTTGAGTATTCAAAAACATAAAACGGAGAATTTTAGAGAAATAGTTGACTTGCTGGGTGGTGACTTCTTCGTGGATTGGGATAGATTTTCGGCGCGTGACTTTGGTGGTGATTATTTAGACAATGACTTGAATAATCCTAATAATGTCGTTCGCGAAGGGGATAAATTTGGTTATAATTATGATGGTCATATTCAAAAAAATAGAGCTTGGGCACAAGGTCAATTTACTTACAACAAAGTAGATTTCTTTTTAGGGGCAAGTTATTCCGAAACAACGATGTGGCGGGATGGACATTATAAAAATGGTCGTTTCCCAAATAGTTCTGAAGGCGTTTCAGCCAAAAAATCCTTTAACAACGGTTCTGTTAAAGGTGGTGTTACTTACAAATTGGATGGACGTAACTATCTGTATGTTAATGGAATGTATCAAACACGTGCGCCATTTTATCGAAATGCTTACATTTCACCAAGAACACGTCAGGACTTAGTGCCTAATTTGACCAGCGAAACAATTACTTCGGTTGAAGGTGGTTATATCTTGAGAGGAGTCAATCTAAATGGACGGATTTCTGGTTATTTGACGGATTTTAAAGACCAGACTCGGGTGATTCGTTTCTTTACTGATGTTGAGTTAGAAAGCGAGTTTATCAATTACGTGTTAACTGATATTGATAGCCGAAACCTTGGTTTAGAATTCGCGTTGACGTATAAAATTAACGCTTCCTTATCGGTAACTGGTGTTGCTGCATACGGTCAATACTTCTATACCAATCGACCAACTCGATACCTGTTTAATGATATTGATGCGCCATCCGCAGATTTAGTGGATGAACAAGAAACGGTTTATATGAAGGATTTTCGCAAGCCGGGGATGCCTCAGCAGGCTTACTCATTTGCTATCAACTTCAATCCAAAACCGTTATACCTTTTTGGCGGACAACAACGGATTTTTGCCAATTTGAATTTTAATTATTTTGACGATATTTATCTTGATTTTAGTCCAGAACGACGAACTGCCGATGCGGTAGACGGTGTAGAACCAGATTCAGAATTGTGGAATGATATTATAAATCAAGAGCAGTTACCAGCTGCATTTACAATGGATTTTTTCGGTGGTATTTCATTTTCTCGAAAATTGAGAATGACTATCGGGGTTAATAATTTATTGGATAAAACGGATTTCAGAACGGGTGGCTACGAACAGTTACGTTTTGATTTGACCACTAAAGATACCAATCAATTTCCACCACGTTACTTTTATAGCTTTGGTAGAAATTATTTCATTAGCCTTAATTATACATTGTAAACAATTTACGGTTTTTGGCGCACGGAGGGGCGCAGAAGTTTATCTCAATTTTGGAGGTATTTACCAAATTCAGAATTTTTGAATATTAAACTTTGAACACCTTCATCAAACTTAAAAAATAAATTTTAAAGAATATATCAATGAAGAAGTCAAATCTTTTAAATTTTCAATTTTTCTTTAGCTGCGTTTTAGCAGTCACTTTTTTATTTGCTGCCTGTGTCAAAGACGAGTTTGATGAGCCGCCATCAGAGGTTTTGCCAGACATCGAAGCCAATGCGACGATAGCGGATTTGAAGGCATTAATTGTTCCGAATAGTATCGAATTGATTGAAGAAGACCTGATTGTTCGAGCAATTGTGACAGGTAACGACGAAGACGGAAATTTCTTTCGAGAACTCGTTGTACAAGATGATAATGACGGTATTTATTTAAATATTAACTTGACTAGTGCATTTAATTTGTTGCCGTTGGGTCGCGAAATTTTTATTAAAGCACGTGGTTTATATATAATCGAAGATAATGGTGTACCAAAGTTGGGTGGCTATATTGCAATTGAAAACGGTGGACAAGATTTGGGTGACATCCAAGATTTAAATGACCACATCGTGCGAGGAAAACGCAATCAACAGGTAAATCCAATTCAAGTAAGCATCAATGATTTGGATATCTCCATGTTGGCTATGTTGGTTGAATTACAGAATACTGAGTTTGCTTTTCCTGGAGAAACCTTTGCAGATGCCTTTGGTCAGTCAACGCAAAATAAAACATTGCAAGATTGTACGGGTGCAGAAATTGATGTACGAACAAGTGGTTTTGCCTCATTTGCAGGTACGACTTTACCTGCTGGAAATGGAACATTAACTGGTGTTTATAGTCAATTTAACGGTAGCGGACAGATTTTTATTCGAAATCCAGAAGATGCAGTTATGAATGGCACGCGTTGTGACGGATCTACTGGAACGGGCGGTACAGGTAACGAAACCCTGATGTCAATTGCTGATTTGAAAGGCTTATACTTAGGAGGTGCAGCAGAAGGGCCAGACGAGACGAAAATTACTGGAATTGTAATTTCTGATAGAGCGAATGGAAATATTGTTCCACAAAATTTACACTTGCAAGATGGCGACCAAGGTATTATTGTTCGTTTTCAGCAAGGACATAATTTTAATCTAAATGATAGAATTGAAGTAGTAGTTTCAGGTCAAGAATTATCTGAATTCAACGGTGGTTTACAGGTAAATAATGTACCTAATTCTAACGGTGTATTTATCGAGGTCGGTACTTCTCCAACACCGCGTATAGCCACGGTGAGTGAGCTTTTAGCAAACAACGACCTTTGGGAATCAACTTTGGTAACCGTGGTTGACGTAGCGATTGGCGGCAACACTGGATATAGTTTCAATGACGTCTCCGATGGGACAGGAACGATTGACTTATTTACAAGTTCTTTTGCTTCATTTTATGAAACGGCAGTGCCAACAGGGACTTCAACAATCACAGGTATTTTGTCTCAATTCAACAATCCACAAATTACCATGCGTAGCATCACTGATATAGTTCCAGGCGGTGGTGGTGGACCAATGCCCGGTGATCTCGAACAAATTAGTATTGAGGATGTTCGAGCATTGTATAGCAATGGTTCGACTTCAGCACCAGCAGATAGATTTATTAACGGGGTGGTTATTTCTGATGTTGCCAATTCAAATATTACTGCTCGAAATGTAGTCGTTCAAGATGGCGATTTTGGTATTGTTGTTCGTTTTACTGATGACAATACTTTTGAGTTAGGCGATGAAGTTGAAATAAATATTTCTAATTTAGAATTGTCAGATTTCAACGGTTTAGTGCAAGTGAATAATGTCCCTAATACAAATGGTATGAAAGTTGGCGATGGTACATTACCAACGCCACGCGATGCCACAATAGCTGAAATCTTAGCTAACTCAGATGCTTGGCAATCTACTTTGGTTCGGATTGAAGACGTAACAATCACCGGTGCAGCTACTTATAACGGTACAACAACGGTTTCAGATGTAACAGGAAGTCTTCCAATGTTTACACGAGGCGACGCTACTTTTGCCAATACAAATGTACCAGGAGATGAGGTCATCATGACGGCAATTGTTTCTGAATTCAATGAACCACAGGTCTTTATTAGAAATATTAGTGATATCGAAGAATAAAAAGTTCTAATTGTAAACCGTAATCAAATACAGTTTGGGAAGATGGTGGATTTTTTGAAGCCATCTTCTTTTTTCTAAGAACCTAATTCTAAAAGCCGTTTCAATATATTTGAGACGGCTTTTGTTTTTTACTTCGCGTTCCTAAGTTTTAAACTGGCACGTAGCGGTTCTCGTATTTTATTAGACTGAAAAATTATCCATCACTATTTCTCAAAGTGTAAAAAAAAAGTCAATAAATTCCGTAATGAAAAATGCCTGTATCTTTCTCCCTAATTTTGCCGTATGAAATTAGAAAACGATTTATTTTTACGAACAATAGCAGGAGAAAAAGTTGAGCGTCCACCGGTATGGTTGATGCGTCAGGCAGGACGAATTTTACCTCAATATCGGGCGTTGCGCGGTCAGTTGAGCGGCTTTAAAGAATTGGTGTCCACACCTGATTTAGCTGCTGAGGTAACCATTCAGCCCATTGATGAATTGGGAGTAGATGCCGCAATCATTTTTTCGGATATTTTGGTGATTCCAGAGGCGATGGGGTTAGACTATGACATGGTAGAAAAGCGTGGGCCATTGTTTCCCAAAACCATCGAAAGTAAGGCAGATATTGACAAACTGCTAACAGGAGAAACGGCTGCGGAGAAAATTAGCTACGTTTATGATGCCTTGGATGCGACCAAAAAGGGCTTGAACGGTAGAGTCCCATTGATAGGATTTTCAGGTGCGCCTTGGACGTTATTGGCTTATATGGTAGAAGGTTCAGGTAGCAAAACTTTTTCAAAAGCAAAGAAATTTTTATACCAAGAACCCGCTTTGGCTCATTTGTTATTAGATAAGATTACTGACGCCATCATTGCTTATCTAAAAGGGAAAATCAAGCACGGTGCGGATGTTTTGCAAATTTTTGACTCTTGGGGTGGTATTTTAGCTCCAGCACAATTTGAAGAGTTCTCATTGAGATATATTGCTAAAATTTGCGACGCCATTGATGACGTTCCACTCACTGTTTTTGCAAAAGGGGCGTGGTTCGCTTTGGAAGAAGTCGGGCAATTGAACTGTGCAACAGTTGGCTTGGATTGGAATACAAAACCTTCCATTGGAAAAGCAAAAATTGGAGCAGACAAAATTATTCAAGGAAATCTTGACCCTTGTTTATTATACAGTTCTCCAGAAAATATTAAAGTCCAAACCGAACAAATGCTGCGAGACTTTGGTGGTCAGCACATCGCTAATTTGGGGCATGGGGTTTATCCGGATACGCCGTTAGCCAACGTTAAAGTTTTTGTGGATACGGTGAAAAATTTTAGGTATTAATTTATAGATAATAGATTTAAAAATTGGAAATAATGCCATTAGGATACTTGAGTTTTCAAAAAAATGGCTTTCTTTGCGGCAAGTTCCAGAGAAAAGATTTGATTACAGTTTTTTTTAAGGAATGAGCAATTAATTAACCAAACAGTTAATTAATACATTGTGAAGGGCTTTCTCATAAAAACTAAAAGGCGCAGAGCGACTAAACCATTGGTAGAAATTTAAGCATTATTCTTCAGGCGCATAGCGACTGCCCGATTAAAAAGCATAAAAATAGGGGAATCGCTCTGCGCTTCTGATAAAAAACAAAATTTCTACCAATAGCTAAGTCGCTCCGCGCCAATCCAGTCCAATTTATTTTTTATGAGAAAACCCTTATACATTGTGTAAAAAGCCATTTTTAGAGGGTAGTTTAGGGGCGAGATTGATTGAGTTTTCCGACAGAAAACTCAATCAATCTCGCTCCTAAAACTCCGAAAGCGAGGCGGCCTTACCGCCGAGCAAAACGTAAAGAAAGTTTTTATACACTGTAATTAATTGCTCATTCCTAATCAACTGCTCAACTTAATTTATAACTTTTTACGATATATTAAAAACGATTGCTATTTTTGGCAATCATTACGAAGAATTATTAAATATGGTACTAATTGGTGATGCAAATTACCAGTTTTTCCATCAAAAGCTTCCTCCAAATGGGTTGGTTCAAAAGATTAACAGACGGGATACAGACTGCAACTAAGTACAAAAAAGAAGCCCCTGACGGTTTGTGGTATAAATGTAAAGAATGCGGCGAAACGAGTACTTCCAAAGAGATGCGGGAGAACTTTTTCAAATGTCCAAAATGCAACTATCACGTCCGAATTGGGTCACATGATTACTTTGATTTGCTGTTTGATGACCGCAAATTTGAGGAGTTGTTCAGAGATTTAGTTTCTAAAGATTT
>CAYUNA010000188.1:0-3733 GCA_964445895.1 uncultured Saprospiraceae bacterium
TATTATTTTTATCAAAAAATAAGCTAATGAAAAATATCCTACCCTTCCTTTTTACACTCATCACTTCGACCTTTATCTTTGGACAATCCGCAGAAAAATCACCATTTTCTAATACCTCAATTACTCATTTTAATTATACCAATAATCCACCCAATACGGTAAACGCTCTTTGGGATTTGGAGTTTGACTATACGATAGTAAATGATACGCTGAGTAGCCTGGCGAGTGTTGTTCATTTCAATAATGAATTTTGGGTTGGGGAGTGGAATACTAGCAATCTTGCTCGTTTGAATAATGACGGGGAAGTCCTCGAAATTTTCACAATCCCGTCCATTTTTGGTGTGCGGGCGATGACCTGGGATGGGACGAATATCTGGCTATCCAATAATACACAAACTATTTTTGAAATAAATCCTTCGAATAAAAGTATCGTCAGTACGCTTAATCTTCCGTTTGTGGATAACGTTCGTTTTTTGACGTATGATGAGACGGCGGATGGGGGAAATGGTGGTTTTTGGGTTGGCAATTTCAGTAGTGATATTGCCCTATTTTCAAAAACAGGTTTGTTGCTTTCAACGATTCCGATTGGTACTCATACTTTGACCGAAATTTACGGGGCAGTAGTTGATAATGTCAGTGAGGGCGGGCCCTATCTCTGGGCATTTCAGCAAGCAGGAGATGGGTTGAATGGGTTGATTGTTCAGTTGAAATTACCAGAAGGGACAACGACAGGCGTAGCGCGCGATGTAGAAATTGACCTCGAAACAGAAGATGGACTGGCTGGTGGATTATTTCTGACGAATAGTTGGGGAAGTGGATTGACGCTGGGTGGAATTCTACAAATTAGTGATGATTTTGAACGCTTGTTTGGCTACGAATTAAGTTTTGAAACGAGCGAAAATGTGGATATAAAAATAGTGGACGTTACTGAACCAAGTTCTGGTTGTGAATTGACTGTCGCAGAGGATTTGACCGTTTTATTAGAAAATACCGGGGCAGTAGCGTCTTTCGATATTCCTTTGGAAATTTATCAAAATAACGTTTTAGTAGCTACTGAAATCGTTACGGATACTATTGCAATAGGAGAAACATTGACTTATACTTTTAACGAAAAATTGGATTTGAGTGAGATTGATTTTTATGAATTAACGGTTATTGCAGCGGCTGCGGGCGATGTAAATAATTCAAACAATCAAGCTGAAAAAACAGTTTCAAATCGTCCAATTGTTGGGTCACCAATCGACAATTCATTCGAAAACCTGCCGTTGGGCTCAACCATTTTTCCAAATCTATACAATATCGGCGATATACCTTTTCAAGTAAATACGGGCGCGACGGTTTCTTTAGGCACAGGTCCTGCAAGCAGCCCTGCGGGCGACGACGGGCACTATATATACATGGAATCATCGAATGGCATCGCTGGTAGTCAGGCAGTTTTGACGACTACCTGTATCAATTTGAGCGAGTTTTATGAACCTACTGCGAGTTTTGGATTTCACGCTTATGGGGATGGAATTGATTTTTTAAAAGTGGAAGTGTTGGATGAAATGGGCGAGTTGCATGAATTATTTTTAGCAGAAAATCAGCAGCAAACGTCAAGTGAAGCACTTTGGCTGTTCGCGACAATTGATTTAGCAGCTTTCGAGGAACAACAGATTGAAATTATTTTTACAGGGGCGATTGATTCGATGGGGCAATCTTTTAATGCCGATATTGCGTTAGATAATATTTTAATAGAAGAAAATTTTGTGGACGTTGAGGAAATCGAAGCACTGAAAGATTTTTCTATTTTTCCAAATCCAACATCGAAACATTTATTTATAAATATTGAATTAACAACGCAACAAACGGTTCATTTGCAATTATTAAATAATCTTGGACAGCCCGTTTTCAATTTAGAAAAAGAGCATTTTTTAAACGAGCATTTTGTAATAAACGTTGCTGATTTGCCTAAAGGCATTTATTTTTTAAAAATGATGATTGATGATAAAATGACGGTGCAGCGTGTGATTATACAGTAGCGGCAAGTGATACATTGCTAACGGTCACCCATTATTTTTAGCGGTATAATTTATAGTCTTCATTTTCAAAAATCACCTCTAACGGCATCTCAAAATTATTCGGAGTCAACACATAATCCACTTTATATTTTTTTCGAACGTCTCCAATATATTGTGGTGATTCCTCCACTTTCTCCACGATTTGCAAGCGTTGATACCATTCATATAATTTAAACGTACCGCCAGGAACAAATTTGAAATGCACAAAGTTATCGCGGCGAGTACGACGTATGAGGTCTAAGCCAAATTGATTGTTGCGACCACCACTTTTTAGAAAACCACCTTTGTTTTCTACAATCATGATAGCGTCGGTTATTTCGGTGTTGTTTGCTATAAAATTAATGACTTCATTGTAGGATTCGTTCGATTGATAAGTGAGCATTTTCTGGACGTTTTTTCCTCCTTTGAAAAACATCAACCCCAAACCAATAATCCATGCGCCTACCATTATTTTTTGCCATTTCACCTGTCGAACTGCAGCTGTCTGCCATTGATGTAATACTAAAATAATGAAAATCAAAAATGCCATGGATTGCATTCGGAAAGGGTAGGATTTGAGTAGGAATCCGCCTGATAAATCGAAAAATAATTTGTCCATTAAACTCACGCCGATGAAAAAGAAGCCAATACCTAACATGACTAACATTAAGCTTTTTAGTGTTTTAAAATGTACTTCTTCGATAGTGTATTTCTTTCTAAAAAATAATAAAAACGCAATGATGGCGATGGCAATTTTCCAGGCGTGTTTTTTTAAAAAAAAGTCGAACGTATAGAAAAGTCCAATATGATGCTTGTTTCTAAAATAGACGTAAATGTGGTCGAGATTGACGCCATCAACGATTTTGGGAGCATCAATTAATAAATTAGTTGCCAAATAATAAAGCAACGGAATTAATGGAATGGCATATAGAAAACCCAGTTTCGGGAGTTCCTGTATGATTTTTTTGAAAGAAAAAACGGGGTAAATATTTTTTAATAACAACATCCCAAAACAGCTTATCGCAAACCAGCCGCCAATTAAAATATGAAAATAAGTAGCCACAACCATCAAAATAACGGCTCGATACCAGCGATTTTTTAAAACTTCAACCAAACTCCAAAACACAAAGATATACGCAAAGGTCTTCGATTCGATACTGCCAAAAATCCATTCACCAGCATAAAAAGATTGGTCGGCGATGATGAAAATTTGCAAGACCAGGAATGTCCAGATATTCGAAAATTTCAATAATTTAAACAAGCTCGCTAAGGGAATTGCCAATAAAAAGAAATTCAAAAGCCGACCGAAAAATATCGTCATTTCAAAACCAAACGCATCAATTGCCCAACCAAATAAAAGCTCAAATAATAGGCGATTACCGGGGAATTCGGTCGCAATAAATGAACCCGGAATCCAATCGGGATTAAAACTTTGTTGCGCGTACAGGAGGTATTGTTCTTCGTTGTTGAAGGAAACGAAAGAGAGGAAGTTGGCGCAAAGTATTCCAAATATCAGGATAATTGGCGGGATAGCATTAACCATTTTGAATAATCCATCCCACCAATTTTTAGTACTCGTTTCCATGAAGGAAGTATTTGTTTTGATAAAAAAATAGGGTGCATTTTTTGGAAAATACACCCTATTGAGTTTGTAGCATTTTGAAGTAAATACAAAAGTCTTAAAGACTTTTGTA
>CAYUNA010000188.1:3833-7584 GCA_964445895.1 uncultured Saprospiraceae bacterium
AAGACTTTTGTATTGTTCTATTTACTGCTTCACAACTTTAAAATGCCCTTGAAAATCTGCGCCGACGACTCGCAAGAAGTAATTGCCTGCTGCCAAATTTTCTAGCTCCGTAAAGTTGATGGTTGTTTTTCCAGCAGCGAAGGTATCTGACATTTTTTGAATAACCTGCCCATTGATGGTAAAAAGTGTGAAATCTAAATTTTGACCTCGATATAAATCCAAATCAACCGTCAAATTTTGTACAAAAGGATTTGGAAACACCGTCATATCCGCTACCCCAGATTCGAGACTATAAGTATTATTGAAAAAAGGAACAGTCACTTCTGCCAAAGCCACACAGCCGTTGGCGTCCATGATATATGCTGTATATTCACCAAACATCAGGTCGCTAAATGGTGGTGTGGACTGGAAGTTTACGCCATCTAAAGAAAACTGATATGGACTCGTACCGCCACTCCCTTGCACATTGAACGAACCATTGCCTGAACCATTATCGTCTTGTACATCTAAGATTGTCAAGATTAAAACGACGGGAGCTTCGAGATTGAATTCTGACACAGCGAGGCAGCCATTTTCATCCTCAATCTCTACATCGTAATTACCACTGCTTAGATTTTCAAACAGCCCAGTGTCGTTCGTTTCATTATTTAATGTATAAGTGTAATCACCTGTTCCGCCTGTTGCCATAATTTGTAAAGAACCATCATCTGTCCCTGAACATAAAGGCGATTGGAAGGCAATTTCGAATAATAATTCTTCTGGTTCTGTAATTGTCACGGAAACAACGGCTGTACATGCACCGCCACTCGAAACCACCACGTCATAATTGCCCGCAGGTAAGTCTTCAAAAATCCCGGTGTCATTCGTTTCGTCATCTAAAGTGTAAGTGATATTCGCACTTCCCATACCCGATACTTCTACAAAACCAGAGGCTTCACCAAAACATTCTACATTGCCTTGTTCGACCAACATCGCAGAAATATCTTCGCCTTCTTCGATGTTGAAAGCTAATGTTCCCTCGCAGCCATTCGCGTCCGTTAAGAGCATTTCATAAGTGCCTGCTTCAATATTTTCAAAAATACCTGTATCGTTCATTTCCATCCCCAGCGTGTAGGTAAATGCGCCAGTGCCACCCATGCCTTGTACTTCGATTGAACCAAGTGTCATGTTGCAACCAGCATTTTGAATATCCTCAATGACCCCAAAAATTTCATTGGGTGCGCCGACTGTGAAGTTAATCATTGTAGTACAACCATTGGCATCCATTACAGAAATTTCGTAACTGCCTGCTACTAAGTTCTCGTACAAACCAGTCAAGCTAGTTTCCATATTATTTAAAACATAAACGTAGTCGCCGGTGCCCCCCATACCCATCGCCTGAATGAATCCGTCTGCGCTATCAAAGCAACTTGTTGCTCCAAAATCGGGGATTAAAATCTGTAACTCCGTTGGTTCATCAATCGTAATTTCTTCAACGACAGTACAGCCATTCGCATCAGAAACGATAACGGAGTAAGTTGCTGCTGCTAAGTTTTCAAAAATCCCAGTATCATTATTTTGTAAACCAATAGCGTAAGAATAATCGCCTGTACCGCCATTTCCTGTTACTTGAATAGCCGCGTTATTGTCTCCAGCGCAATCAATTTCGTTTGTTATTTCTATCGAAAGAGCAACTGCCGCTGGTTCGCTAATTGTAAAATCAATCATAGTGGAACAATCCAAATCATCGGTTAAAAATGCTGTATATTCGCCAGGTGCGAGGTTACTGAATATACCCGTGGTGTTCATTTCTGCACCAAGAGTATAGGTGTAATTTCCTGAACCACCGTTTGCTGCTAGCGTGATAGAACCGTCGGTATCGCCATTGCAAGTTACGTCAGCCAAAGCTGTGATATTGACACCCAAACCATCAGATTCTTCGATGGTTGCCATTGCAGTAGTTTGGCAGTCGTTAGCATCAACAATTGTGACTATATAAGTGCCTGCTGGCAAATTTTCAAATAAACCAGTATTATTACTCATGCCATTTAGCGTAAAGGTGAAATCAGCTGTACCGCCTGCTGCCCCAAAATCAATCGCACCTGTACCACCGCCAGCGCAGTTAATGTTAAAAATGGCGTCTATTATTCCTGTCAATTCATCAGGTTGTTGTACTTCAATTGGGACTAATTCTAAACTACAGTTACTGCCATCTGTTACGGAGACTGGATAAACTCCCGCTGCCAAATTATTAAAAATGCCTGTTGTATTATTTTGATTTCCGACAAAATAAGTAAAATTGCCAGCACCACCCGTCACACTAATTTCGATACTTCCGTTGGCATTTCCAAAACAATCAACGTTGGTAATCATTGGCGTTTCAACCATAAATTCTGAAGGTTCGGCAACGGTAACCGTAGCAGTTGTTGTACAATCGTTCGCATCGGTGATATCGATTTGATAAGTACCTGCGTTTTGATTCATGAAAATGCCATCAGTATTGCTATCATTTGTAGTTGAAAAAGTGTAACCTGGAGCTCCCCCATTTGCCATTATTTGAAATGAGCCATCTCCTGCACCAAAGCAGCTAACATTGGTCATTTCTACCACAGTAGCTGATAATACTGTTGGTTCGGTAATGACTATATTTTGTTCCAAAATACAGCCCGCATCATCTGCAATTAAAACAGAATAAGATCCTGCTGCTAAATTTTCAAAAACACCGGTTGTATTCACGTCTGGTCCAATTCGATATTCATAAGGTGACTGACCATTTCCAGCTTCTAATTGGATGGTTCCTGTGCTATTGCCAAAGCAGTCCACATTATTTTGAGAAACAGTAGTAACCGATAAACCTGGGCCATTGTCGATGACGACTATAATTGTTAATTCACAGCCATTTTGGTCTTCGACGATTGGTTCATAAGTGCCCGCTGCCAGGTTTCCAAAAAAACCAGTAGTGTTAGATTCATTACCCAAACTATAAGTATAGTTGCCCACACCACCGCTGGTTTCCAATTGAAAAGAGCCATTGGAAATTTCGTCACAGCCTGTTGTATTGACATCGGAAATAGTTAAAACGATTTCGTCAGGTTGGTCAATATCAAAAGTTATGGTTTCAAAACAACCCGTTTGGTCAGTAACAACTATGCTATAATTGCCAGGGGCTAAATCTTCAAATTCGCCCGAATTATTAACTTCGCCGTTGAGGTCAAAACTATAAGGTGCAGTACCATTAGTGGCTTCCAATTCAACAAAACCAGATTCTTCGCCGAAGCATTCCGCATTTGCCAATTCGAGAATTTCGACGGTGATGCTATTGGCAAAAGAGTTACTAAAAATGGACAGACAACACAATGTTGTCAAAAACAAGGTATAAATAAACTTGTGCATGAATAAGATTTTAGTTCGGTTTCAATAAATTGTTACTGCTTAACTTGTGATAAGTGCCTTGTAGTAATTAATTCGGTAATTTTTAAACATTTTTTTCCGCTATTTTCCCTTTAAAAATGTCTTCAATAACGCCGGTTATTCAAGAATTTTTAAAGAAAAACTATCGAAAAAATCTCGTCTAAAAATTTTACCGAATTAATTACTACGCGGCACTTAAAATTACGATGGGTTTGTTTTTATTGGAAAATTGGCTGATTTGAAATGATAAGGAACGCGAAATAATGTTCGCCTTATTTCTATTTCTGCAAAAGTAATTAAAAGGAAAGCGTAAAGTAAATTTTAATACAAAAAAATGCCTTCATCATTGCAAAAGCATTAA
>CAYUNA010000189.1:0-7569 GCA_964445895.1 uncultured Saprospiraceae bacterium
CAAATTTTCGACCTCCAATAAAAAATAGTGCGCGTTGCCTGCGGCAACGCGGGTGAGGTTCTTGAGGGATAAAAAGCGTTTTTGCAAACGCTTTTTATCCCTCAAACTCCATTTAAGGAACAACTAAAAATCCATTCTAAAACTCAATATTGGAATTAATCCCGCCTGTGGTCTTCTCTCCCACCGATTGTCATCAATATTATAATCCCACTGAAACGCCCGTTCGTTAATCCGATTCGTTGCATTCTGAATATCCAATGCCAGCCACCACGAATTTTTGGGATTATTTTTTCGATAAGAAATCCGAAAATCAGTACGGAAATAAAACGCCGCCCGGTCAGCATACGGTCTCGAAAAATCTTCGGGTGGCAAGTCTATTAGTAAAGTATCATCCGTCAAAGGCGTAGAAGGATTACCGGCGTTGTAGAGAATTTTTGCGCCAAGTTGGAGAAAATTCGTTTCTTTAATTGCCCATTCTTTCCCGCCTGTTAGCGTTGCGGTGAAATTGCTATTGTATAAGGTATTGTAGGTTTCGCCATTCAAGGGTTGAAATTTGGACTCAAACAAACTCGTACTCGCAATAAAGAAAAAGCTACTGCGAAATGATTTTTCCATCGAAATATCAATCCCGTAATTTTGTCCCGTACCTTCACTTACCAAATCTTCCGACGCATAAAATTCAATGTCATTCAGCGACCAATATGTATCACGATTGCCGATACCGACGGGAACATTCCAGAGGTTTTGATAATAGGTTTCAATGCGTAGGTGGTAGCCCGATTTAAAAATGTTGTCATAGCCGAGGATGAAATGATTCGCTTTGATTAAATCCAAATCTTCGTTTACTTTTTCGCCATTCACTTCTGTAAAATAGGAACCAATCGGCACCGTTTTACTATGCAAACCGTAAGCAAAAGTCAATGTCTGCTGGGGATTCAGCCGATAAATAGCACTTGCTCGTGGTTCTATTGAGGTAGAATTATTCAAACTAAAATACATACCGTGCAATCCCAAATTAAATGTCCATCGTGCATTTGGGCGCAACTGTACTTGTGCGTAGGGCTGTAAGAGTACGGTACTTCCCGTTTCGTGAATAAACTCTTTTGTGAGATTTTCATTCACCAAAATAGAATCATAATTCAGATTATACAACAACAAACTGGACTGCATTCCAGCTTTAAAAAAACCTTTTTCTGTTAAATTTTTATGCAATGCCGTTCCCCACGTTACCCGTCCGTTGACAAAGTTTTGGTCATTGATAATCGTCTCCTCCCCCGCTCTATCTTCCAAATAATTTTTCAAAAACACCTTCTGGCTCATCACGGACATCGTATTTTTTAGATAACCATTTGTTTTTAAAAACTGCGTATGCGTCACGCCAATTACGCCAATATCCGAGCCCGACCGCGTCGTCAAAGAATCACCAATAACTGCCCAATCTTCCACATCTTCCGTCACTTCACGCTCCTTACTTAAGCCACCAATGCCCCATATTTTGACAATGCTTTTTGGATTTTTGCCATCCAGACGGACATTGAAAGAAAAGTCTTGAAATGTATTGCGTACTCGCGGACCGACCAGATACAAGCCCAAATTATTCAAGATTCCCAGCGTTGAGTACCGATAGTTAAACAGGTACGAACCCGATTGATTTTTCAGTGGCCCTTCTGCCGCGAAGTCCAATCCAAGCAAACCTGCACGGATGGTATACTCCCGATTTTGCTTGCTACCGTTCCGGAAATTCATATCAAAAACACCTGCAAATGCATTGCCATAGCCCGCCGGAAATGCCCCCGTTGAAAAGTCAGAATTGGCGATTACAGATGTACTAAAAATCGTGATACCACCACCCGCCGAACCAATGCGTGCGAAGTGATTCGGGTTTGGAATATCCACACCTTCGAGTCGCCACAGCAAGCCAACTGACGAGTTGCCACGAATGATAATATCGTTCTCATTGTCCTTCGAAGGTTGAATGCCTGGCAGACTTTGCGCCACCCGCCCGGGGTCACTCGCGCCCGTTGGGAAACGCTCAATTTCATCGGAAGTCAGCGAGCGTGTGCTGACGCTAAATAGCTCATTGACAGGTTCGGTATCGGGACGCACGACAGCGGTTTGTAAGGTTTGGGATTCGGGTTTGAGATTGATTTCGAGCGTCCACGGGCGAGCGGAATTGAGTTTATCGTTGATGGTTTTGGTTTCGTAGCCCGTGTAGCTAATTTCGAGAATTCGCTGCCCGACAGGAACATTTTCGAGGAGGAAAGTCCCATCAATATCGGTGACTGTTCCGATTAATGGCTCGTAGTCAAGGACGGTGATATTTGCGCCGATAAGGGGTTCATGATTGGTTTCGTCGAAGATGCTGCCGGAGATGGTTTGGGTGGGAGCTTGGGCTTGGAGAAGGCACGGAAATAGGAGAAAAAGGTATTTTAGAAAATTCATTGTGCTTGTTTTTAAGAATACAAATTTTAAGAATACAAAAGTCTTGGAGACTTTTGTATTTTCTGTCGTATTTGAAGGCGCAAGGTAGAAGGAAAAACAATGATTTGTTAAGGATTATTGGAGAAAGTGAGATTTGAAATTATTTTATATTAGGAAATATAAGTATATTTAGGTTTCTTTTGTGGGAGTGAGTGCTTGGATTGGTGGTTATTGGATTTTTTACAAAAGATATGTTAAGATAATTGGTGAGATAGTGATGAGGTAGTTGGAAGTTTGGTTTTATTTAGAAATTAAACAATAAAAAAACATCCCATACACGGAGTCGTCAAACTATGAAAAAACCTAAGTCATCCACGGACAGGTTTAGAAAAAAATCGCGCATAAAAGATACTCAGCCTCTTGAAATTAGTGTTGTTACAAACTGCCGTTAGTGCCAATAAAAATGAAAAAAGAAATCAAAATATCAATAATAGTCCTAATCGGATTTTTATCTTTTCTATGGCTTGAAAAACCATTAAAAGAATATTTGTCTCTAAATCTATTTGAAGAAGAAATTGCTAAACAGATTTCAAGTATCACAATCAGAACAATTTTAATAATTACGGCAATTGGAGTCATTAAAAAATTGCGATTAATAGATTTTACTGGTTTGAATTCTTGGCAAAGATTTAGAAATATTCAAGCAGTAATAATTGCGTTTGGATTTATTATCATGGGAATGACAGGAAATTGGACTACCTATACAAACACCAAAATTGAATTATTAGTCTTGTTCGCTTTATCAACATGTGTAGTTGGAATTGTTGAAGAATTCGTGTTCAGGGGTACAATATTCCCATTATTTATTAAATCGTTCAAAATAAAAAATCGACCAATTCTGACAAGTGCCGTACTATCAAGTTTAATGTTTGGGATAGTACATTTTATTAATTTATTCAGTCAACCAGAAAATATTATCGGTATTACCTCACAAGTATTCTTTGCAACAGCAATTGGAGTATTTTTTTGTGGATTAATGGTAAGGACTGAAAATATTTTGATTCCATGTATTGTTCATGCCTTGGTTAATTTTAGTTTTGGAGCAGGCGAATTAAAACAATCAATAGAAGATATTTCCGATATTGAAGAAGTTTCTGGAATTAATTGGAATTCATTAGTACCAACTACTATATTTTTTTCATTCATTTTTATCGGTGGAATATATATGATTTTAAAAACCGATAAAGCGAGAATATTAGATACATTAGACTTGTCTGAAAATAAGGAATACGACGACGCGAGCAAACGAGATTAATAAACCAACCTCGTCTCCTCAAATGTATTAAACCAAGCAAACCAAAACATTCGATGATAAGGAAGCCGCGATAAAACCTGCCCATCTTCCGAAACTAATTTTTCCTCATCTATCTCCCATAATTTTCCAGTGCTATCTTTCACCGTATTATTCATCATTTTTTCAAAGATAACTTCTCCTGAATTAAAAACTCTATTTGCACCAGATTTATCCGTCAAGACCACAAAACGTGTATTGCCTATTTTATCCTGATAAACTCGGTTCTTTTTCAAAAATTTAACTGAAATTGCCAAAGGATCGTCTTTATACGTTTTTGTTCGTACAATCAAAACCTCGTCTTTATTGCGTAGTCTTTCATCTAATTTAGGTACATTAAACATCAAACCATCGGTCGCAAAATAGTTTTGATAAGCAACGCCTTCTCCATAATCTCTTTGATGCCCTGTTTCCAAAGAAAGTACCTTAGTCTCAGGGTGCAATTTTTTCCAAGCTCCCCAAGTCGTCGTCACTACACTATGACTTGCCAATTCAATATCTGAGTCAGCAAGTGGACCAATCACAGGTTTTCCTTCGATAGTATTCCAAAGTGATTGGGTGGCTTTGTCGTACATCAATTTATTGGAACGGTATAAAAATCCGCTCGTTCCTAAGTCGTGATTTTCGCCTGCAAACTCGGTATTATAGGCAATCACCGTCCCGCATAAGGTGCAATAAACACCAGCAATAGATGCTCCACCAATCTCATCTACAAACATCTCATGCCAAGCCAAAATTCTCTTAGGATAAGCTCGATGGTCGCCATTGATGGAAATTCCAAAAACGATATTGTCATTTTTCAAATACTTAGCCTCCTCCGCAGCTAACATTTTGGGCTGTCTCAATGGAGGGATTCCGTCTTGTTTGACCCCGCCCCAGCGTACTTCTTCCAAACGAATTGTAGCGGTTTCGGTCTGATTTTTAAAATAACGACGAAATTTATAATCGATATTTTCATAAACTTGTGCCATCCAATCTCCGTAATAAGGCAGCACTTCAAAATCTTCATTCCAAAGCCACTCCAACCAGGCATGAACGTCACCACCATAATTTTGGTGAGTCTGCTTTTCTAAAAGACTGACAATCGGTTTTTTATTGAATGGTGCTCGCGACATATACATTACATCCAAAAGCATCGGAATATAGCCATCGTTCCAATTTTCATCTAAAAACAGCAATATTTCCTTGGTCTCAGTAGGATTTGCGCTAAACAATTGAATCATTTTATTAGACACTTCTCTTCCATTGACAGGATTGTGATAAGTCGCCTGAATCGGGCTTTGCGCATTAAATGAAATGGACATCAATAAAAATAAAAGCACGAAAGAAAACCTGAATTGATATTTCATAAGCAATGATTTTTCTTCTATAACAGCTGAACACAAAAAATTGGTTTGCGAAAGGAGGATAAGTAAAAGGATATGTTCTTAGCTTGACAAAATAGCACAATAGCATACTTTTGTTAGAAAATGGGGATAACTTGAAATAGTTGCACTGGGCTGGCGTGTGGTTTTTATTGACGTTTGCAGACTTACTACTTAGTAACGATGAATAAATGGCGGTGTGTCAAAAGTAATGCTATTCCATAACGATTCTCTGTCCGCATGCACCACGAAAAATATTTTTTCAGGAGGCTGTCGTTAAGTACTCGGACATATTAATTCGCGTTCCTTACCTTTACCCTTATGAATCAACATTTCAAATCAATCATTCTACAAAAGACAGGTGCGTCTGCTTTAGTTGAAGAAGAGACCATTCAGGAATTGTGGAGTGGTTACGGAAAAATCATGCGTATCGGACTAGAAAATGCGGCGGTCGATACTGTCGTCGTCAAGCATGTTCAGTTGCCCGCTCGTAATCATCACCCGCGCGGATGGAATACGGATATTGGTCATCAACGAAAGCTAAAATCATATGAAGTAGAGGCTAAATGGTACAGCACTTACAGCAAAAACAGTGCTGCTCGATTGCCACAATGCCTCGCAATTGAACGATACGGCGAAGAAGTACTGATGGTCTTGGAAGATTTGGATGAAGCAGGTTATCCACTACGCAAGGGAGCCGTCACGTGGAAAGAAATTGCCGCCTGTTTGCAATGGTTAGCGAAGTTTCACGCGAGTTATTTGGGGAGAAATCCAGAAGGGCTCTGGGATATCGGAACGTATTGGCATCTAGCAACCAGACCTCAGGAACTGGCAGCACTCAGCGACCAAAAATTGAAAGAAGCTGCACCATTTATTGACCAAAAATTGAATGCCTGTATCTTCCAAACCTTTGTACACGGAGATGCTAAATTGGCGAACTTTTGTTTTGCCAAAGACGGACGAGTAGCAGGTGTAGATTTTCAATATGTCGGGCGTGGTTGCGGCATGAAGGATGTGGCATATTTTGTCGGCAGCTGTCTGAACGAACAGGATTGCGAACGATTGGAGACGCAAATTCTGGATACTTATTTTGCGTATTTACAAAATGAATTAAGCGAAAAAAACGAAGCCTTAGAACAAGAATGGCGGTCGTTGTATCGAGTGGCTTGGGCAGATTTTCATAGATTTCTCAAAGGTTGGAGTCCTGGTCATTGGAAAATTAATGGTTATAGTGAACGGGTTACGGCGGAGGTGATTGAAGAATGTAAATTATAGCCTGATGTTACGTACTTGCTATATTCTAAATGCTTAACATCACTCAGTAGTAAGTCAAGCTAATTATGATAACTTGACTTACTACTCAGGAACGAATAAAGAACACTTGAAATGAACATAAACCTGCTACAACTCAGCAAAATCGCCATAGAAGCCACTCTTTCCGCGGGAAAAGTGATTCAGCAATACAGCAAAGAAGACCTTGCGGTCGAGCAAAAGGAAGTTGGAACGAGCGCAGCCTCACAGGTCGTCACAGAAGTAGACAAAAAATGTGAACAAGTGATTCTTGCTCATTTGTTGCCTACATGTGAAGCCTTTGATTTGGCATTGTTATCAGAAGAGACGGAAGATGATGCCAGTAGATTCGAAAAAGATTTTTTTTGGTGTATCGACCCTTTGGATGGAACACTTCCTTATATCCAAAAACGGGCAGGTTTTTCGGTGTCAATTGCGTTGATTGCTAAAGACGGGACGCCGTACATCGGAGTTGTATTTAATCCTACCGACAACAATTTGTACCATGCGGTCAGAGGAATTGGAGCTTTTAAAAATAGCAAACCGTGGAAAATTAATAACACCAATAATTACTTGACTTATGTGACCGACCGAAAATTGGAAGATACGCCTCGCTTAGCCGAAATAGAGCAATTATTACAGGAGCAGGTAGTAAAACTGGGTTTGAGTGGCATAAAAGAAATGGCAGGAGCGGGTTCTGTTTTGAATGGCATTTTTGTATTGGAAAATGGGCCTGCCTGTATGCTAAAATTTCCAAAAAAAGAAAATGGAGGAGGAAGTATTTGGGACTTTGCGGCTACTGCTTGTATTTTTCAGGAATTAGATTTGTCTGCCACCAATTTTGCGGGAGAACGACTGGATTTGAATAGAAAGGACGGGACATTTATGAATCATGCAGGCGTTTTTTATGATAATTTAAGTCTCGACAGGTAAGTAAGTACGCGGACAGAAATAACTTATACAATTTATTCGGACATTTTGACATTAAACCAAAAAATATACAAGATTCGAAAAAGAGTATAAGCCGTTACATCCACTTCACCCCTACTTTTGCATTATTCTTTTCATAAAGCCTGAGTAGTAAGTCAAGCTAAGTACATGACACTATTTATGTGGATAATTTTGACAGAGAGATTTTTTCGA
>CAYUNA010000190.1:0-7544 GCA_964445895.1 uncultured Saprospiraceae bacterium
TAGTTATTTGAGCCTTTTTTAAGTTTTTTAAATGGAAAAAGGCTTGTACCGACCTTGTGGAGGTAACGAGTCAGAACGGGTAGATTATTTATTACCAATTCCCTTATAAGTCCTAGATACATTAAGTCAAAAAAATGCAGAAACATACACTATATAAAGAGGAAATCAGACCAACTCTAGTCAAGCAGTTGACGGAAGCCACAGAAGAGATTTTGTTAGCTATAGGATGGTTGGATGATGTGGGGCTATTGGGTTTATTTCAAAAAAAAGTACTCGAAGGGGTAGAGGTGCATTTAATTTTAGTGGAGGAATTAAGAGACCCCAATTACATGGAAAATTTTGCAGTATTGACAAAAAAAGGAGTGAAAATAACTTGGTTGGATGCTGCCCATCAAGAGTATTTGACGGACCATAAATATGGCATCATTGACAAATCTATTGTGCTGACAGGTAACTATAATTGGGGCTATAAAACGGCACCTCAAAAAGAATCTTTGACCATATCGAGTGGAATTTCTACGCTGGCACAAGGTTTTTTAGCCGAATTTGAATATTTAGAAATATATCCTCAACTTCCAAAAAATGAGACTCGTCCAGAAAATCCAATATCCGCATTATTGAAAAAAATGGACGTGTTAAGAGTCCTTATTGCGATTGATGATACTGAATTTATTCACCTACGTCTCCAAGAATTGGAAGCCTATCAGAATGACTCGAATGTCGCAATTATTCTGAAAAAACTACTGGCAAAAGACTTTGAGGAAGCGCAAGATTTGATGAAAAGTTTTATCAATCAACATCGTCCCTTGCGCGTTTGTATCGAGCCACCTATTGATAATTTGCGGCGTGAAATCCAACGTTTGGAAGAAGAAATTGCAGCGACCAGCCGTGAATATAGTGAAACACAGAAAACGCTCGAAGAATTTAGTCAATTGCACACGGAAGCCCTCGGTGACTTGCTGCAAAAAATCTTGTTGCAAAGTAAAATTAAAGCCAAAATAGAAGCCCAGGAAAACGAAGACAAAAAAGCAGAATTTGAAGAAGCCAATAAAGACTACGAAGAATACACCAAATCGCATGAAGAAGCCAAGCAGCAGCAACCAACCGTATTGACGAAGGAGGAGAAAAAAGAACTGAAAAAACTTTATCGCCGAACCTCCTTACAGTGTCATCCTGACCGTGTGGTAGAAGAGTTGCACCAAGAAGCTGAGGCGCTTTTTGTCGAACTCAATGAGGCCTACAAAGCCAATGATTTAAATCGTTTGCGAGAGATTAGCGAGCAACTCAAGACGGGAAGCATGCTGAGTAAATCAGAAGGCATTACCGAATTGAAAAAGCTAGAAAGTACCGTACATAGTCTGACCCAAAAACTAAAGGACTGGGAAACTAAATTGGATAAATTGAAAGCTAAACCTACTTACCAAAAAGTCTTTGATATCGACGATTGGGAGGTTTATTTCTCAGAAACAAAGGTTTTGCTGGAATCGCAATTAGAACGCTTGGAGGCATTCATTGCAGAGTCAGGAAAACCAGGTTTGCAAACTACTTTTTTAACAGAATAGAAATCGTCATTCCACCAAAAAAATACATATCCTTGGTTTCAGGTGTTCCCCGCAGGTCTCCTTCTGGGTTCTCTATCGCATAATCTACCAACTCTGGCGCGCGAAAAGACAAAGCAGCCCCCATAGGATTAATTTCTTGTAATAAATCAATATCTGGATATGCACCACTGACATCGTCCAGATGATCGGTAAACGTTTTGCGAAAGCCAAATTCAAAGCCCACATTCATCTTAGGAGCAACCCGCACATTGAAGCCAATGCCCATCGGAATCGATAATTGAACTCGATTATATTTTGCATTTTCACCCATCCCTTGCCCTTCTGTTCCGAGTGGTTGCAAATCAATCCAACGACCTTGATACTCTGCTTGTGGGTTGAAGTAAAAAAGGCTGATGCCGGAAAAAATGTAGGGAGCAGCTAATTTTTGCTCATTTTCGCCGAAAGAGACAAAGGTAAACTCAGCTTGTAAACCGGCTTCATAAATATCTGACCGAAAGCTCAAATTACGCTCGCGTACAGGCATAAGCTCTGGATAATTGGAGTCGTTACCAGAAATTGCTCCTTTATATAAGTGTAATTTTACAGCCAGTCGATTATTGACATTGTATCGGGAAAAAACACCGACGGCAGGATGAACTGTTTCCACTTCGAAGTTTGATTGTTGCAAATCACCGAAGTAGTTAGAAATGCCACCAAACACCCCAAGTTCGAGACTTTGAGCATCTAAAGAAAGAACTTGGAAAATACAGCAAAATAGGGCAATTGTTAGTCTTTTTCTCATAATTGAAGTTCTTGATAGTGTGAATGAAACATAATCTTATCCGTTCAAAATGAAGCAGTTACGTTCATTTTGATGATAAGTTTTCCCATAGTTTTTATTTCAGAAAAGCGCACACGGCGGTTGCTGAAATCTGGTAGTTGACCAAATTTTAAAATGGGAACAGGTCTAATAGTATTTTAGGGAGAACAGTGGCTAATTCTGGCTGTTTCCCGTTCTTCAATTACATGGGATTTGACACGAAGTCAGAAAAAATAGTATAGTTATTTGTGATTCGTTATTTCTGTCCAAGCACTTACAAATGCGCTATTATTTAAAGTCACATTAACTTTACTCTAAATGGATTTTAACAAATAATGAATACCAAATAACAAAAAGGCGAATATCGAAAATACGCGGTCAAAAATAGTTCAGACAACGAATTTTCGCTTAAGGGGGAAAGAGATTTCGTTTTAGAAATAATGAATTTGTACAATGTGCAAGAAAGGAATTAGAAAGTCTTCTGTTTTCTCATTTCTTTGATGATGCAAAGTTATGGCATAGTTGTCAATTCACAAAAAATATCGAATATTATTTTTTATAATTTTAAAAAATAAATTTTGTAAATATTTGAAAGCCATTGTTTTGGTTGATTGGCAAGGTGTAATGATTGGTGGATTTGTTTAATTTATAAAAATAAAAATATGATATTGATTTGGAGAATACAGATGCGACTCACCCGTTTTGATATGAACCATTAATCCTCAAGAATCGAAGGTTATTTAGTTCGCGTTCCTTAGCAGAAATGATTTGACTTACTACTTAGGCATTAAACATTTTTTCTTTTTTATTAGGCATTTCTATTTTCCCTTTCTATATTTGCACCACCGATTGAAATTCACTTCGATAAAATTCAAATGAAATAAAACAAAAAATTAAACTATCCCATCTAAATTCTTTTCCCACGGACTTAACACAAAAATACAAAACGAATCACCTAAATTTTTACAAATTTAAAGAAATAAAGGCTTGAGAGGTATATTTTAGTATTAGTTAAATATTTTATATATTCACTAAATAAACGTTTTCTCCTGCCTGTTTAACTAAATCCAGAAAATTTTCTTCATCGTGAATGAGCAAAATAATCCTGACAGTATAACGTCAGCGTTAAAAAAATTAAATTGGAAAATCCTTAGTTTTCTTGCCCTTTTGGGAATTGGCTTAGGATTCTTTTTATTAAAAAATACACAATCCACTCCGCAAATTCAAGCAGCGTTGAGTGCTGCCGAAAAAATTGAATTAAGCGCATTTCCTATTATTATTCCAACTATGAAATACGGTTTCGCTGTCGATACCTTTCAATATGTTATGGATGATACCATTAGAAGTGGACAGTTTTTGGGTACTATTTTGAACAATCAAAAAATGGATTATTTGGCGATTGAGCAATTAGAAAAGAATGCAAAAGATGTCTTTGATGTGCGCAATCTGCGAGTCGATAAGCCTTATGCTATTTTCTCCCGAGATACTTCAAATACTGCTGATTATTTCGTTTATGAGCCAAGTGTTTATGAATATATCGTTTTTCATTTGCAAGGCGATTTGAAAGTAGAGAAAGTGGAACGACCCATGACAACGGATATTCAATCTGCTGCCGGTATTATTGAATCTTCGTTATGGAATGCCTTGACCGACAATGGAATGAGTTTTGAGTTGACTGCAAAAATGGAAGATGCATTGCAGTGGTCAATTGATTTTCACCATTTGCAAAAAGGAGATAAATTTAAAATGGTCTACGAACAAAACTATATTGATGGCAAGAAAGTCGGCGTAGGTAGTGTGAAAGCGGCATTTTATCAAAATTATGACCGCGAGTTTTATTCTATTTATCATGATGATGAAAAATTGAGTGGCTATTATGATCGGGAAGGTCGTCCAATGAATAGTGGATTCTTGCGGTCGCCTGTCAAATATTCGCGCATTTCGAGCCATTACAACCTGAATCGCTATCACCCTATATTAAAGCGTCGTCGTCCACACTTTGGGACGGATTACGCTGCGCCTTATGGTACACCAATCTTAGCGGTTGGGTCAGGAGTTGTAATTGAAGCAACGCGACGAGGAGGCAATGGTAATTTTGTAAAAATCAAGCATGATGATACCTATCAAACGCAATATTTGCACATGCAAAAATTTGCCAAAGGCATTCATCCTGGCGTGAATGTGAAGCAAGGCGATGTGATTGGTTATGTGGGGTCTACTGGTTTGGCAACCGGGCCACACGTTTGTTTTCGCTTTTGGCAGAATGGCAAACAAGTCAATCATTTAAAATTAAACTTTCCACCCCCAGAACCACTTCCAGAGGCTGATTTACCAAAATTCTATGAGGCTCGTGATGGCTATTTAGATATGTTGAATCAGACACCATTTCCAAACGAAACGAAAGACGTTTTATCTACGGCCAAAAGTGCCGATTCTACCAACTTTTAATACATCAAACAAAACGAATTACTAAGTTTTTTGAAAGCCTGACCGATTGGTCGGGCTTTCTTTTTTTAGGCTGACTCCTTTGAAATCAAGCAGACGCAGGGTTCAAACTATCTTTAGCTATTTTAAATGGAATTCCTCTACGCCAAAATCTCTATTATCAACACATACTTCGGCGCAACTCTTGTCACATTTGCGCAAAAAGCTATTCTCCTACCTCAAACGCTAATTTTAGATGCTTTTTTTACAGTTTTTAAAATTATATTTATTAAATTTGTCATAAGACACTTGATAAAGTGTAAAATATCTTAATATAAAATATTTTAAATATAAATCAACAAAATATGAAGAACATCTCAACACTCATTTTAGGCTCTCTTATTTTTCTTTTCGCTTCGCAATTATCAGCGCAAACCTATGTCAACCAAGCTGCAACTGGCAATAATGACGGTACTTCCTGGGCAGATGCTTACACCGATTTACACGATGCTTTAGCCAATCCCAATGGTGATATTTGGGTAGCTGCGGGCTTGTATATCACCGGCGATACCGATGCTGACTCAACCGCGGTTTTTGAAATCAACACCAGTTTAAATCTCTACGGCGGCTTTGCGGGCACAGAAACAATGCTCGATGAACGTAATCCAGAAATCAATGAAACTATTCTAAGTGCAGATATTTTGAGTGACGATATTGACGGTGATTTTTCGACTAACCGCGCCGATAACTCTCGTCACGTTATCTCTGTCACGGAAGGTATAACAGGAAACGTCGTGATGGACGGTTTGATAATTACAGGAGGTAATACTAGTCCTTATGGAGATACAGATGCGTATTTTAGAAGTGGTGGAGGTATTGTGGCTGTCAGTCCAATTCAAGTAAATAATTGTTATTTTAGTCATAATTTTGGACGAGCAGGCGGTGCAATTTTCTTAGGGAATGGTGCCAGCAATTCGACAGTTACGAACTCCGTTTTTGATGAAAATTCTGCCAATTCACAAAGTGCAGGAATCTTTATTGCAGAACTGACAAATACTACCGTTGATGGTTGTTTTTTCATTGATAATATTACCTCGCGCGGTGCTTATTATGCGTTACGTGGGAGTGGACATGTCGTTACTAATTGCGAATTCACCAACAACGTGAATGAAGCTGGGTTTGGTGGCGCTGTGTTTATTTGGAATAGTCAAAATTTTTCCATCAGCGACTGTCTTTTCGAAGATAATGTTGCGAGTAGCGCCGGTGCGATTTATGCCGATGGTCGGGAACTGTCGGCGTTGAATCCCAACGAATTTACGCTATCTAATTGTATTTTTGATGGCAATGCGACCAACGCCAATAGCGGTGGTTCGATGTATAATTTTCGATACAGCATGACCATTACGGACTGTGAATTCATGAATACGAATACACCAGGGTCTGGTGGATTTTTGTTTCAAACTGGCGAAGAAATGGCAGTCAATATCTCAAATTGTAGCTTTGAGAATGCCGTTGTTGGCGGCTGGGGTGGCGCGATGACTTGCTATGGAGCAAACGCTACGTATAATGTTACGGATTGCACTTATACTAATAATACTACGGGCAATTTAGGTGGTGGGGCGCACTGCGGATTCACCGCAATTTCCAACTTTAACAATTGTACCTTTGAGTTGAATAATGCAGCAAGTGGCGGTGGTCTTTCCGCACAAAATGACTCTACAGAAATTCATGTGACGAACTCTATGTTTATCAGCAACTCAGCAACAAACAATGGAGGGGGTATCTTTGCTGGAACAGCAGAAAGTAGTTCAATTGTTTCTGCTGACCAATGTGAATTTCAAGCCAATAGCGCTAACTTTGGTGCGGGTATTTCCGTTAGCGAAAATGGTGACGACGATATTTCTACTCTGGAATTGCATAATTCGTTGTTCATTTTTAATATTGCCGATTCACAAGCAGGCGCGGTCAATTTGAATAATACAGATGGTAATATTTCCAATTGTATTTTTACGAATAACATTGCGGTTGACCCGGGCGTTGGTGGTGCTATTTCTACAAATGCGTCAAGCAACAATGATGTTGAAGTTTCTATTATAAACGCTACATTTTCTGAAAATTCAGGATTAATGGGAGCAGGAATTGCTCAATGGATGGAAAATGATTCTGGATCATTGGTGCTCACTTTGCAAAATAATATCCTTCAAAATGCAGGCTTAAATTATTTTATCGAAAACGGGATGCCGACGGTCGTGTCTAATGGTGGAAATCTTGACGCTAATGATGATATGAGTAATGAACTAAATCAACCAACCGACATTATTGGTGAAAACCCTGAGTTTTTTGACCCCAGCAATTTCGATTATCATTTGACAGACGATAGCCCATGTGTGGACGCAGGCGTGAATGATGGCGCACCCATGACGGATATCGAAGGCAATCCACGCGACGACGGAATGGTGGATATTGGCGCATACGAATTTGATATTATCGAAAGTGTAGATGGAGAAATTATTGCAAATAATGGCGCGCTGAAAATCTTCCCAAATCCAGTCGCCAACGACTTACAATTGACTTTGAATAACGACTGGAAAGCAAATTTGACTATCAAAATTTTTAATGCTCGCGGTCAGGAAGTGCAGACTCTACAAACTAATAAGTTTGACTCTAAATTAGAATTGACTATCCCTGTAACAAAGTTGTCGGCAGGCGGTTATTATTTGACGATTTCGAACGGAACATCGGTTGTCGTTGAACGTATG
>CAYUNA010000191.1:0-7520 GCA_964445895.1 uncultured Saprospiraceae bacterium
TCAACCGTTTGGAAAGTAATGAAATAAACACCGCTTGCTAAATCAGCTGTATTAATTTCAATTTTTCCAACTACATTATCGTATTCATAACTTGCCAAAGTGCGACCTCGTACATCTATCACATTTGCAGTCATTTGACCGATAATTGCCTGTTTGAATTCAACAAAAACCATTTCCTTAGCTGGATTTGGATACAAAGAAATATCGGCATCCACATTCAAATCATTGACACTCGTGAGACAGCCAGCATCGTCTAAAATTTCGATATTGAAAGTTGGTGTACCTAAAAATCCACCGTTGCCATCAGAAACAACAAAAGTAAAGGAATCACCAGCAACAGCGTCATTGGTATTTTCATAAACTACATCGCCTGCGAAAATATCCGTTTCGATGAACGAATCACCAATATTTAATGGAGTTCCGTTCAAAGATAAAGTACCATTAGCAGGAACCGTAATCATCGTATATACTAAGTCTTCCGGACTATTGTCATCGTCATTTACATTCAAAAATTCGATAGACAATGGTCGGCTACCCAACGGCTGTACACACATCACTTCATTAACAGCTATGAATGGGTCAGCGGCAGGAAAACTACCACAGTATTCGAGTGTCCAGCTACCAAATGTACCTGGCTGTTCAGCAATATCATTTACTTTTCTTATACCCAAAGTCCATTGTCCATTGACTTCTGTATTGTAAAATGCCGATAACGCATCTGGGCCTGGCGTCATGTACGTTGTTCCGCCAGTTGGTGGGCAGGCGATAGGATTAGGATTTTCATCATCCAAACCAAAATCAAATGATTGTGC
This sequence comes from uncultured Saprospiraceae bacterium, assembly GCA_964445895.1. Lineage (GTDB taxonomy): Bacteria > Bacteroidota > Bacteroidia > Chitinophagales > Saprospiraceae > CAYUNA01. The sequence continues at coordinate 813 of CAYUNA010000191.1, forward strand.
GGAAGAACAAGTTCCATTTTGTAAAAAGGTCTGACTAATTGTTCCGTCAGGGTTGGTCAGGATAAATTCAATATCTCGCAATTGGTTGTGCTGTCCTTGAATTCCTTTTAAATTCAAATCAGAAATTAATCCAAAATCTGATACATTGACAGTAGAGTTGATTGTTGGATTGCCTGTTGGAGGAATATTTAATGGTGTATCTTCACTTGTCACTTCATTACAAACTAAAGAGACCGTCTGAAAACCAAGTGTAGCTGCATAATCAAAAGAACCACATTCATTAGCCGGACGAACTCTCCAAAAATATTGCGTGCCTACTTCCAATTCGTCTGCAAACGTTAAAGAATTCATTTCGGTAACATCCGTCAAAACAATATTGTCAAATGTTGGACTTGTAGCAACTTGTACTTCGTAACTATTCGCATTTGGCACATCCATCCATGTGAACGTTGGAAAAACATTCATTCCTGAACCATTTGGCATCAAGCCTTCTAAACCCGTAAAATCAGTGGAAACCAAGTTCAATTCAACTGTTCTAATTTCAGTATCCACACCGTCTGCCTCTCCTTGGATATTGACTACAAAAAGTCCTTCTTCTGTTACATTTGATAAGTCAAGCGTCAAAATCGTAGATGCACCAGCTGCAATTACGTCTTGCCCAAAAGTAGCCACTGCACCAGCGGGCAAACCACTTTCTACACTAAATGTAATATCTCCTACGAAATTAACCAGTCCGCCAGTAGCGATGTCAATATCAACCAATTGTGGCAAACATACCAAAGGAATCGCCTGAGGTTCTGTACTTACAGAGAAGCCAGCATTGACCGCCGGAATGATTTCAAAATTTTCATTTGAAATATCAAAAAATATGTTGTTCGAAGCCATTACTCGTACCCGTGCTTGAGTCGATACCGCATCTGGCACATTAACAAAAGCAGAACCATCGTTGGTAGTGCCCGCAAGCAACGTAATTGGATATGTAAATCCACCATCTAAAGACAATGCAATATCTACATTTTGACAGTTAACTAAATCATTATCAGTATTGGCTACATCCCAGGTTACTTCTACATAATCTCCTACTTCCCAAGATTCTGTGCCCGCATTTGGATTGGTTACCAAAAATGGACCAGCAGTATTCGTTGATTCAAAAACAATTTCATCGAAATGGTGTGCACCTGCTTCTGAATCATTGTCCCGAACGGTCATACGGAAAGTAATCTCTCTTGTATTGGTCGGTAAAACCTCATGAATATTATCAACATTACTTACCAAATCTACCAATCGAGGTATGGTTCGAGTAGAGGTCGTCGTTGGAGGGTAAGACCGAAACAGCGGTGCATCCGATGCTGGTTGCCCCAACACACTTGGGTCACCTAAATCATATTGTTCCCAGCAGTAAGTCAAGTTTGTATTATCAGGGTCAGTCGCTTCACCTGTCAAAATAAACGGTGTTGAAATTGGGATAGACAAATTTTCTGCAACCGTGGCTGTTGCTGTAGGCATTTCATTACCTACACTAATTGCCACATCACAACTTCCACCGCTACTTTCATCACGGCTAAATGCTCTAATACGTTCCAATGAGTTGACATGGAAGTAATCGTCAGAGACATTTGCAATCCATTGAAAATTGCAATTACTTGCTCCAGAATAACTCATAATGGTAATCCCTGCACCTGTTTCAAATCCGGTTGCTGGCGTTTCATTATCGCCATCACAAAAGTTAAAAGTATGAGTAGCACTAAACTGATGACCAATCTCATGCGCAATCGTTAAGTAAAATAAAGAACCACTGGATGTACCAAATGGTGCAGAACCTGCCCGCGCTTTTGAGCCATCATTACAAACTGATGCCAATGATGCAAGCCCTCCAGAATTTGTTCCATAAACGTGTCCCAAATCATAATTAGCCGCACCAATAACGTTATTGGTAGTTAATTGATTTTGCTGAATCATTGTCGGTAAATCACCATTAGCAAATGGGTCATCATTTTGATTAAAGTAAAACAATTCGTCTGTATTGTCAATCATCAAAAATCGAATCGCAGTTTCTATTTCAAAAACAGCATTCAATTGATTGGTAATCGTAGCTACATTATTCATGACCGAGTTGACGCTTCCACCGCCTGGACCATTTGAATATTCTCCCGTCGTTGATACCGCATAGCGATAAGTTTGCAAATCTATCTGAGCTAAATCGCGTGTGTTGTTTGGGTCAACAAAAAATTCTGCATCCAAGATTGCTGGCGTAAACGCCTCTTGACCTTCGTGCAATTCACAATGAAAACCATCGTGGTCATGTCCTTCCAAACTAACATCTTTAATTCGGTAAGCCATATAATAATCATTCAACTCATCGAAAGGCGTAATCAAAGTAGTACCTTCAGTAGTCAAAATAATTGCATTAAAATTCTCCCCATTGTAATCCAAACGAATACGGTTAGCTGGATTATTCAAACTACGTCCTGCGAAGGTTTTAATAGCTGGAAATTTAGCCGCCAAACCTGCTTCCATAATTGGCGATTCCACGATTCCGAATGCTTCCATTTCACCATTTGCCATTGGAAACTCAACTGTCAAAGGCGTTTCATTGGAAAATTCCATCGGCGCATCTCGCAGCACACTTCTCAAAGAGGTAAGGTCTAACGACATCGCTCGGTAATTCGTAATGGTATAATCCAAATTAAGTGTGCGCCCTGGGGCCACCTGCGCCATGTCCACATCTGTCCAAATTTCCTGTGTTTGGGCAGAGATTGTAGTAAAAATGGGTAAGCAGAAAATGAATAGTAACTTATAAAACAGTTTCATATTTTAAATTTATTTTTGAAAAAGAAATAAAAACAATGGGTCGTTTGCAATTAGCAATGTGCAATGAAAATCGCTAACGTTATAGGTTCGCTAATTGTTAACTGCACATTGCTAATTGTTCATTGCAAAAAATTACCGCTGTACAGCAAATTTTTTCGTAAAGATAGCACCTTCTGTTTGGATAGTCATAAAATAAATACCATCTATTAAATCGTTGGTATCAATTGTAAGATTTCCATGCAAGTTTTGCTCTTTTTGTGTATTCAATAATCGCCCTTGCATGTCGATGATGCTCAATGTGATATTGCCGTTCAGTTGTTGTGCAAAGGAAACATTGATTTGGTCTCGCGCTGGATTTGGAAATAAATCTACCGTTGTTGATAAATCAATATCTTCAGTTGCTACTGTTTCATCTACGACAATGGTGAATTTTGGTGTACCTAACCAGCCACCAGTGCCATCCTCTACAATGAAATAAAATTCATCCATATCGCCGCCTACTTGTGTTGGGTCGGTATGGAAATATCGGAAATCTGCCCAGTCAATATTTGCCTGATCAAAACTATCGCCTACTTCTAAAGTTTCACCATCCAAAGTTAAATATCCATGTGCTGGCACAGAAAGCAAGGTATATTCCAATTCGTAAGAAGGATTATCTACATCTTCGACTAACAAATCAGAAGTACTAATTCGACGATTACTCATTGGTTGTACGCCTGCCATATTATTATTTACCAAAAATGGCCCATTGGGTTCAAAACTCGCACAGAATTCTAATCCCCAGGTGTCTAAAAATCCACCGTCTCCAAGATTGGTCAAAATGTCGATATTTAACTCCCAAGTTCCTTGTGTATTTTCCCCATCAAAATTTGACAATGGCTCAAATGGATTATAAGCTATTCCATTTGTTGGAGGACAGTCAGTACCAATTGGAATTGGGTTTTCATCATCCAAGCCTACATGATAAATTGAGGTGTTTCCACAAATATCACCAAACAATAATACTTCTGTACCTGCTGGGCTTTTCAAGGTCATTTCCAAATCTGGTACGGCATTGTATTCTCCTTTAATATTCACCACATTAACATCCGAGATGATACCATTTTCAGAAATAGAAATTGTACTGGTCGCAGTTGCATTGATACCTGCACCAATATTGACAATTCCGTCATCGTACAAATAATCTTCACAAGTTGTAGAGAATGTACTGAATGCAAAAGGTACTAAATACTCGCTTTTACCGCATTCATTTGTCGGACGGATACGCCAGAAATAAATGGTATTGTCCACCAAACCAACAGTCAATGTGTAGTCAGGTTCAGTCAAGCCCGTTACGGATTCAATCATTACATCTTCAGTAAAAGTTGGGCTAGTCGCAATTTGAAATTCGTAAGTATCTGCATGAGGAATATCCACCCAAGAAAACTCTGGTCCCAGTTCTTGACTGGTCGCCCCGTCTGCTGGTGTCAACATTTCCATTTCACTAAAATCATTGTATACAATATTGAAAACCAAGGTTTGATAAAAAGTATCTGCACTTGGTCCAGTAGCTTGTAAAACCATTTCAAATGTACCGTCTGCATCCACATTCGTCATATCAAATGTCAAGGCAGTATTTTCGCCTGGCATAACAGGATTAGTAGAAAACTCTGGTGTCAATCCAGCAGGCAAACCCGAAACAATGTCTAAAGTCAGTAAACTATCATATCCCAAAAATGCCGTCGTTGAAATATCAACAGTTGCAAAGTCTGGCGTACAAATCTGCTGACGCTGATCACAGGCAATTACACCGAAACCCGGGGCATTTGGCTCTTGAATCGAGAAATTATTATTAGAAATATCAAAGAAAACATTGTCCGATGCTTCGACTTTGATACGTGCCTGATTGGTATTTACGTTTGGCAAAATAATGGGTTCTTCTCCATCATTTGGAGTATTACAAGATAAAAGATATGGATAAGTCAATCCTCCATCTACTGACAATAAAATATTGACAACTTTACAATTAACAACTGCATTATCTGTATTGGCGACGTCCCAGGTTATCATTTCTTGCTTACCCGCTTCGATAACCTCCCCAGCATTGTTAGGATATTCTACTAAAAACGGTCCAGCACTATCCGACACTTTGAATTTCAACTCCTCGAAGACGGTTCCTCCAGCTTCCATATTATTATCTCGAACAGTTAGGCGAAAAGTTAGATTTCGATTGTAGTCCGGTAATAATTCATTGACAGGAGTTTGGTTATTAGCAATCGCTCCGATGTTTGGAAAAATCCGCGTTGCCCCATTTACAGAAGGCGGAAAAGACCGAAATAATGGCGCGTCATTTACGGGCTCACCCATCAAACCATAAGGACCTAAATCATACTGTTCCCAACAATAAGTAAGGTCTTCCCCATCTTCATCGGTTGCTTCTCCAGTCAACTGAAAAGGGGTAGAAATTGGAATAAAAAAGCCATCTTCATATGGTAGTGTAATTTCAGGTTTATTATTGTCCACCTCAATCACATTCGCACAATTGTTAGCTCCTCCCAATTGAGAGAAAGTGGTAATTTGTGCAATAGACCCCGCATGATAGTAATTAGTATTAAAGTCATTAACATTCTGACCGCCACAAGTTCCCGAATAAGATAAGATAGTAGAGCCACTACCAGGCTCATATGCCGAAGCACCACTGTATTGAGGCTCTGCTGGTGGGCAGGCATTCCAAGTATGACCCGCAGAAAAAGAGTGCCCTACCTCATGAGTCATTGTTGCATCAGCTACCACCATCACACTACTATAAAAACAAGTAATCGCTATCGCTTTGTTGTTATTACAAATACTACTCAAGGCTGCTTGCCCAGCAATAGTACTACCACTATTCGTACTACAAATTCCTTGCTGAAACAAATGCCCAACATCGTAGTTCCCCACCCCAATGACGTTATTTACTAACGTTTGATTAGCAGACGTTTGGGTTTCAGAGGTTGAACTAATATTAAATGGGTCGGTACTGGTATTAAAAAAGAAAAGGTCATCTGTATTATCTACCAATACAAACTTTACATCGCAATCGCCTCCAAAAAACAAATTCAAGCGATTCACCGCAGTATTCACCGCAGACATTACAGAACTTAAGGTGTTTCCGTGAGATGCAGAAAATTCAGCAGTCGTTGTTATCGCCATTCGATATGTTCTCAATTCCACTTTTTCCCCTAAATCTCGGCTTTCTACAGGTTCATGGTCATGGTCATGGTCGTGTCCGTGTCCGTCGTCATTACCCAATGTACTATCATCAATATCCAGAATAGGATTGCCACTTACGCCACAAGTCGGTGCAGGAAAGTCACTTTCTAACCACATATCCTTTTTGTAAAAACAAACATAATATTCTGTTTGTGAAGTAGCAGCAGGAGAAAAATAAATTGAGTTTTTCTCATATTCCACACTTCCCACCAAACCTGTTGGGGAATAATCAAATCGAGTCCGCGCACCTTTCAACGTTGAGCTTGTGCCGTAAAACGATTTAATTTCTGGGTATCTTGCGGCTAACCCTGGCATCATTGTCGGGGACTCTACCACTTCAAATTCTTCATAACTACCATCTGGCATTGGCAAAGTAATCACGACAGGTCGATTGCGTGCAGCATTAGTAAATTCCATTGGTGCTTCCGCTAAGTCACTTTTTAGCTTATCAAAATCTAAAGATAAAAGTCGATGCGTACTTGGCGCATTTTCTAAAACAGCATCATCTGGTAAGACCATTTGATTGGATTCAATATCCGACCAATATCTACTATTTTGAGCAGACAAGCTGACTACAAAAATTAGCATACTAAGCGTTGTCAAAAATAACCTCATACTGATAATATTTTTTAAAATTGGGTAATTGAATAGTTTTAAAAGTCTCTA